>JBJEIK010000134.1:3922-11539 GCA_051876975.1 Candidatus Methanomethylophilaceae archaeon | reverse complement strand
ATCACGACCATAGCCGACAGCCTGGCAAAGGCGGCGAAGGTCGGAGGACTCCCCATGCTCACCGATGCGGCCATACGCACCGGCATGAAGGACAGCAGGTCACGCTCGGTCACGGCATCGTTCCTCAAGGCCATGGGCGCCACCGAGATGCCCATGAAGCTCAGCAAGGACGAGATGGAGTTCGCGGATTATCTGATTCCATTCGCCAAGAACGTGATCGCGGCCTCAGGTGAGAAATACCGCGAGGACATGAACACCCTTCTCACGGCTTCGAGTTCCGGCGAGAAGGTGTGATGCGGACATCCGCAACGTAATGGGAAACCGACGGTGCGAACGACTTCACCTCGCGGATACCGATGATCTCATATCCATCGGGTCCGCAGGCACCGTCGAATATCCCCCTTATCCTATCCTTGTACTCATTCACATAGAATGTATCATGATAGTGGATGATCCCGCCGGGACGGATCATGCGCAACGCGGCCGGAAGGAACTCCGATGTCGTCTGGACGTATCCCATGAGGATGCGGTCCGCGAAGGCCCTCCCCCTCAAATCCCTGTTGTCCCCCAGTATGGGTATCACCACATCCGAGACCTCGTTGTCCTTCACATTGCGGACCAGGAACTCATAGGATTCCAGATTCTTCTCACAGGCGAAGACCCTCCTCGCACCCGAGAACTTGGCAAGAGGGAGCGTGAAATAGCCTATGCCGGCGAACATGTCCACGACCGTCTCCCCTGTGCAGTCCAGGTTCCTCATCCTCATGCGCTCGTCGGTGTTCCCTGATGCGAACATCACCTTCGTAACATCGAAACCGTACCTGATGCCGTTCTCCAGACGTACTGATTCCGTTTCGGTCCCGTAGATTATCTCCATGCTGGGCCTTCTGAACTCTCCCGAAACACCACGGACATCGGCACAGACGGTCTTGGCTCCGAGGACCTCGGCGTATGTCCTGCCGATCAGCCCCTTGTACGGTTCGCATCTGGGATCCATACGGACGATGACGATGTCCCCCACGTACTCCCAATGATCGGGCACTATGCCGTCCAACTCGGGATATCCACTCAGACGTTCGGCTATACGCTCCTGGGGGCTCCTGCGGTCGAGTGTGTGGGCATCACCCTCCATCATCTCCAATCCCATGTCCCGAACGATGCCGAGGGATTCCGGCAGGATGGGCACGTATCTGTAGGAGTCATCCTTGGAGATCTTGGCATGGAGGTCGACATGGCCCTCCGACATGAGCGATCTGATGATAGGTCCGGCATCCCCAGTGGGGATCTTCGCGAAAGTGACTCTCTTCATAGCAGGCACCTCAGGGCCAACGGGATGGCGGCCAGGATGTTCGAAGGATGTTTCATGATGTCACCGACGACGTCGGAGGGATGGTCCAGACTCAGTTCGTCCAGGGCGGACCTGACCTTCTCCCTAGAAGCGTACCTCCCGGCACGGGACAGGTCATCGTCATCCAGTCTCAGGAACATGCGTCTGAGTGCGTACGCACGGTCCAGCTCCTTCCCGACCTGACGGTTCCAGATCCTGTCGTATTCGGAGAGGGTGCGGTCATCGAGGGAATCACGGTCCAGGGCATCGGTGAGAACATCCCTCAGTATGGGGACCGATTGGAATGCAGGGTACAGACCCCCTCCGGACACCGGCTTGACCATGCATCCCGCATCCCCTATCAGGAGACATCTCTCACCGTGGATCGTCCTCCTGCCTCCGATCGGTATCTTCCCACTGTACATGCGGATGATCCTATCCGAGGCACCGATATGCCGCAACAGGTCCGTGAGGAAACGGTAGGGCGGTCCGGCGGACCATGATGTGCAGAGTCCGACACGGGTGAAATCACCGCAGGGGATCTCCCAGGAGAAGAACCCTGGTGCGAACCTGGAACCGAGGTGTATCCTGAACAGATCCTGCCTCTCCATCCGGATGGAGACATCGGCCTGGATCCCGCGGACGTACTCCCGGGGGAGGTTGTCACCCAGGGACATGGCCACCTTGGAGCTGTGACCGTCGGCACCCACGATGGCCCTCGATTGCACCGCCCCATCACCCGTCTCCACGTCCACACGGTCAATGACGGAATGCGAGACGTATCTTGTGTTGTACCTGTACTCGGCACCGGCATCCATGGCCGCATCGGCCATCAGGGAATCCAGCTGGCCCCTGTCGACCACACGGGCCTTGGGCCATTCGGAGCGGACCTCGACGGTGTTCCCGTCGGGAAAAACGACCTCCGCCCCATGTAATGTGTTTAGGATGTCCGGGCGGACCCCGGACATCGAGATCACATCATCGGTGATCAGGCCGGCGCATTGCACCGGTTGCCCGGAGGAGGGGTGCTCCTCCAGGACCATGACGTCATGGGTGCGTGCGAGGGCGGCAGCGGCCAGGCTTCCGGCCGGACCGCCTCCGACCACCACTACGTCATGCATCTGTGCACTCTCAGCACTTCTTGGACTTCTCGTAATCCGCGATGAACTTCTGGATACCCTCATCGGTCTTCGGGTGCTTGACCATGAGCTTGAGGGTGTCGTAGGGGATCGTTGCGATGTCGCATCCGGCAAGTGCCGCGTCGAGGACGTGGGCGGGTCCGCGGATGGATGCCGCGATGATCTCGGTCTCGATACCGTAGTTCTCGAAGATCGCGATGATCTCCCCGACCAGGTCGGATCCGTACTGTCCGATGTCATCCAGACGTCCGATGAAGGGGGACACGAAGGCGGCTCCGGCCTTTGCGGCGAGCAGTGCCTGCAGAGGGGAGAAGATGAGTGTCACGTTGACCTTGATTCCCTCGGAGGAGAGAACCTTGGTGGCCTTCAGGGTCTCGACGCACATGGGCAGTTTGACGTTGATGTTCTTGTGGATCTTGGCGAGCTCACGACCCTCCTTGATCATCTCGTCGGCGGTCATGGACATGGCCTCGGCGGAGATGGGTCCGTCCACGATCTCCGCGATCTCCTTCACGCGGGTCCTGACGTCGACGCCCTCTTTGGCGATGAGACTGGGGTTGGTGGTGACTCCGTCCAGGATTCCCCAGCTGTTGATCTCCTTGATCATGTCCAGATTAGCTGTGTCGATGAAAATCTTCATGTTCATGCCTTCCTTGAAATGGATTTCTTGGCCGCGGCGAAGATGTCGTCGGCGGTCAGTCCGTATTTGACCATGAGGTCGGCGGGCTTTCCGGATTCACCGAAGGTGTCCTTGGTCCCGACCCTCTCGAGGGGTGCGCACACGGACTCGCAGAGGCACTCGGCCACTGCAGAACCGAGCCCTCCTATGATGCTGTGCTCCTCCGCGGTCACGCAGCATCCGGTCTTGGAGACGGAATCGATGACCGCCTGGGAGTCCAGGGGTTTGATCGTGGACATGTTGATGACCTCGGCGGAGATCCCCTCGGCCTCGAGCTTCTCTGCCGCATCGAGGCAAAACGACACCATCTGTCCGCATCCGATGAGGGTCACGTCGGTACCCTCCCTGAGGACGGTGGCCTTTCCGATGACGAACTCCTTGCCCTCGGGCGTGATGGTGGGGAACTCCGCGCGTCCCATCCTCATGTAGACTGGACCGTTGTAGTCCGCGATGGCCATGGTGGCGGCGTATGCCTCGTAGGCATCGGCGGGTGCGATGACGGTCATGTTGGGGAGCGAACGCATGACGGAGATGTCCTCCAGGGCCTGATGCGATGCCCCGTCCTCACCCACGCTGATACCGCAATGGGTGGCGACGACCTTGACGTTGAGCTTTGGGTAGGCGACGGCGAGCCTGATCTGCTCCCAGCACCTTCCGGTGGCGAAGACCCCGAAGGTGGATGCGAACGCGGTCTTACCGGATGCGGCCAGTCCCGCGGCGATGCCGATCATGTTCTGCTCCGCGATACCGACCTCGACGAACCTCTCGGGGCACACCTTCTGGAAGTCGGATGTCTTCGTGGACCCTGCCAGGTCCGCATCGAGGACCACGACATCGGGCCTCTTCCCTGCCAGCTCGGCCAGTGCCTTGCCGTAGTAGTTGCGCTGTGCGAGTTTCTGTCCTGTCATTGGATCACCGCCTTGAGCTCTGCGACGGCCTTCTCGAACTCCTCGGCATTGCATGCCTTGCCGTGGAATCCCGCGTTGTTCTCCATGAACGACACACCCTTGCCCTTGATGGTGTCCATGATGATGACGGTGGGCCTGGTGGCGTTCTTGGCCTTCTCGATGGCCTCGATGATCTGGCGGATGCTGTGTCCCTTGATCATGATGACGTTCCATCCGAACGCCTTCCACTTCTCCGGAAGTGGTTCGAGTCCGACCGCGCCCTCGGTGTTGCCGGTGATCTGGAGGTGGTTGCGGTCGACGAAGGCGATGAGGTTGTTCAAGGCGTACTGGCGGGCGAACATGGCCGCCTCCCAGTTCTGTCCGCTCTGGAGTTCACCGTCTCCGAGGAGACAGTACGTCGTGTAGTCCTTGCCGTCCATCTTTCCGGCCAATGCGATACCGCAGGCCATGCTGAGTCCCTGTCCGAGGGAACCAGTGGACATCTCCACACCGGGGACCTTTCCGCGGACGGGGTGTCCCTGGAGCTTCGATCCGATCTTCCTGAGTGTGAGGAGGTCCTCCACGGGGAAGTACCCGGACTCGGCCAGTGAAGCGTAGAGCACGGGGGCCACATGTCCCTTGGAGAGCACGAACCTGTCCCTGTCCTCCCACTGGGGGTTGGAGGGGTCGTGCCTCATGACGCGGAAATACAGGACGGCCATGAGGTCGGCCGCCGAGAGTGATCCGCCGGGGTGTCCGGAGTTGGCCGCGTAGGTCATCTCGACCACATGCAGCCTGAGTTTGTTCGCTATGTTCTCGAGTTCTGCGACGCTAAGCTCTGCCATCTGTCTCACTCGCTCTCGATCCTGGGTGCAAGCAGGTAGTTCACCTTGACGTTGCCGTCTGCAAGGTCGAACACCAGTTTCACGGGGTAGTCATTGTCAAGCTCGATGTTGATCTGAGTTCCCGTGGGGACGGCCTTCACGATGTTGGAGAAGTAGTCCAGGGGGAACATGCTGCAGACCTCCGAATCCGTGTCGATGAACAGGGACGACTCCCTGTCAAGTCTGAGGCTGACCGAATCGGTGTCACCTTCACAGGAGAGCTCGAAGTAGTCGGGCCCGGCCCTGAGGGTGATGTGGTCTGAGATCGACTCCGCGGCGCGGATACCCTTCTGGAGCTCCTCCACGGGCACGGAGATGTGTGCGGTAAGGGAGAGCTGGGGAACCTTGGGGTCGCTCATACTGGAGGTGTCCACCAGGTTCATGCGCCTGGTGATGTTTCCGACCTTGAAGATGAGCCTTCCGTGGGACTCGTCCTGCTCCATCTTGATGATGTCTCCGGAGGAGGCGAGCTTCAGGACCCCTTTCACCTTGTCCAGGTCCAGTCCGATCTCCGAATCCTCTGCGGAATACGACTCGAACGCCTCCTTCTTGACCTCCATCTCGATCATGGCGACGTGGGCGGCATCGACCGCCTTCAGGGTCATTCCCGCGGGGGTGATGGTGAACTTCACCTCATCGATGAGGGTGGAGATGATGTTGACCAGACCCTTCAGGGTGTCTGACTTCAGTTCTGCACTGAACATGCGAGATCACCCGTTGGTTCAGTACTCTCTCCACGAGTGGTTGCACTTGCAGCAACGGTAGATCCTGGTCTCAGGCTCATCCGCGGCGCGGGTCTGCCTGATGACGAAGTACGCCTCCGTGTGTCCGCATTCGGGGCAGGGGATACGTGTCTTGGGAAGGGTCGCCACATTGTCGGTGATGACCTTCATCTCCCTGTCCTTCGAATCAGTCGTGATTACCTCGGCCTTCCCACCGATCTCCTTGGTGGCGCCGCAGGAGTTGCAAACATACTTCCCGTCCTTGGGGAACATCATTGAGCCGCATGAGCAAAACACGTTATCAGCCTCTGTGGTTCGTGATTGCCTGTCCGTATTTATTTGTATGTTGGGGCGCGGAGACGTTGTTATACGCGCGATATAAAATAGCGGTTCCGTGCGGTCGACAGGACGGGGATGGCGGGGAGGACCCCGCCGTTGGGACCTCACTTCTTGGAGGTCTGTTTCTTTTTCTTCTTGGACGCGGCCTTGGCCGCACGGTTGTTGGCCTTCACGGCCTGATTGATCTCCTCACCCTGGACCTTTCCGTCGGTGATGGTGGATGCATCGTACCTGAGGACGGTCCAACCCTCCTCCTTCAGTACCGCATCGATTGACGTGTCCGCATCGGCATCCTCCACGTACACTGCGACCCTTCCCTTCACGAATGCGACCGGGATGTTGTGCTCACCGTATCCCCTGCGGCACCTGAGTCCCTTGTTCCACGCGGCCCTCCTGACCACGGCCTCAGGGGAGTAGTCGGTGAACATGTCCTCCCCGAGTTCCTCCTCCACCTCCGAGGGTGTGTCAAGGTCGGATACTCCCTCTATCGCGGGTTCGTCGGACATGATCTCGGATGGATCGTCGTTCTCGGGAAATGACTCTTCCACAGGCCCGTCCGATACCACATCGTCGGTGGAATCGGAGATGTTCTGCTCAACATCGTCCCCTGCGGCATCTGCGGACTCCGGAACGGTCTCCGACTCGGGAACATCCTCGACGGTCTCCTCCGTCTGCTCCCCGACATGCTCTGGTTCCGATTCCTGAGGTTTGTCCTGAGGGACAGGCGATTCGTCGACGGCCTCAGGGACTGCATCCGACACAGATTCCTCAACGTCCTCGGTATCATCGGATACGGGTGATTCGTCGATGACAGACTCCGCCCCGATCTCCTCGGACGTCTCCTCGGGAATGGGTTCGAGAGTTGTCTCGTCGGGGGCCTCCGCAACAAGCTCCTGCGTGGTTTCAGATACGGGCTCCCCGATGGTCTCGGTATCGTCGGATACGGGTGACCCCTCAACAGGGGATCCAGTCGCGACCTCCGGTTCATCCGATATGGGATCGACGAGGGTTCCATCCTCCTGAACCTCTCCGACGGATTCATCCACGGGTTCCCCCGTCTGTTCGACCATCGGCTCCTCATCATGCTCGGGTTCCGACACCTGGGGCTCCTCTTCGGTGACAGGAGGTTCCTCAACGGGAACCTCGACCGGGGATTCCTCCGGGACTGTCTCGGATACAGGCACGTCGGAGACATGCTCCTCGGAGACCTCGAGGACCGGTTCCTGGATGGGATCCTCGGCAACGGACCCTTCCACGGACTCCTTCTCTCCGGTCTCTGACACCGGTGACTCGGGGGACATCGCCACGGGCACCTCCTCGGCGACCGTCTCGGCAACATGTTCCTCCGGGACCACATCGACAACGGCCTCCGCCATGACGGGGGCCTCCGCCACAGGCTCGACCTTCCTGGGCTCCTCCTTCTTCGGCTGCGGTTCCGGAACCTTGTGGACATCCTTCGATGCCTTGAGCCTCTTCATGAAATCCGCGTTCTGCCCCTGAGGGGATGCGGCCTTGGGCTGGGGTTTCGGCTCGACCTTCTCTGTTCCGGTCTTCGAAGCCTCCGTCTTCTTGGGCTCCTGCTTGGTCTGTTTCGGCATCTCCACGGTCCTGACGGGCTTGGAGGGCTCGACCTTCCTGGG
>JBJEIK010000134.1:0-3822 GCA_051876975.1 Candidatus Methanomethylophilaceae archaeon | reverse complement strand
TCTGTTTCGGCATCTCCACGGTCCTGACGGGCTTGGAGGGCTCGACCTTCCTGGGTTCGGCCTTCGGTTGTTCCGCCTCCCCCGGTTCCTCTGCGGCCTTCTCCTTGGGGGAGACCATGGGCAGGGAGTCCGTGAGAACCATCACCAAGATGATGGACAAAGCGATCCACACGCCGAACAGGATCAGGGACAGGTCTGCGTAGAGGGATCCGGACCCTATCAGCGACATGACGGAGACGACGATCTCCGCGAACGCGAACACGAATGACACGGTCATCAGGCCCTTGACCTTGGCTACCCAGCTGTTCAGGGCATCCATCACCATGGCCACGGCGGCCACCAATCCCATGATGGCGACAATATTGCCGGACACGACCGATACCAGAGCCAGGAAACCGGCAAGGGCGACCAGTATGCCGGAAACCTTGCGCGCGAACGTCCTCCCGTTGGTTACGGGTTCGATTGAACTCACCAGAGCCAGCACACCTGCCACGGCGGCCACGTATGATGACATGGAACCCGTTCCGACCAGATGCAACGCCCCGGCTGCGATGAACAACAGTGCGGACAATATGCCAGCACCCGAAAACAACCTGCTGTCGAGTGTACCCATGTGCCAGTAATCGTATGTTCTTTTTAAAACGTTTGAGCCGTCGGTCGGAAGCTGTGCCGAAGAAATGGCTTGTTGTTTCGTGAACATCCCCTCCAGCGACAGTAATCTAAATATACCATCCGAAAATACATTGGAGCGCCTTATAATATGGGGTAAAGAGAGCCCTGTATCATCTCACAGTCAAGGGAGGCGTTTTGGGCCTCCTTTCACAAAGTCCTCCGTTCGGAGGCAGAATACGAAAAGGAGCTGAAATCTATGAAAATGAAATTCAAATTCCTGGGCGGAGCCGATATGGTCGGCCGCATGGGGATGACGATGGAGGGTGACGGAATGACCGTGCTCGTGGAGTACGGACTCAGTCCCACCAAGCCTCCGGAGTACCCCCTTCCAGCACCGCACATCGACTACGCATTCCTCACCCACGCGCACCTCGACCACTGCGGCATGATCCCCCAGGTCTGCGGAAGAAACAGATGCGACCTCTTCACCACGCCCCTGTCCGCCGAGATCGCGGAGCTCATGATGTACGACACCCTCAAGATCGCCAAGGCCGAGAACTACGTCCAGCCCTACACCTCCGGCGACATCGAGAGGACCATGAAGGCAGTCGTGCCCATGACCTACAATGATGAGATCAGCATCAACCACGTCGACGTGAAGATGCTCGATGCGGGACACATCCCCGGAGCCGCCATGTTCGAGTTCCAGAAGGACGTCACCACGATCTACTCCGGTGACATCCACACCGAGGCCCAGAGGCTCGTGGGAGGCGCAAGGCCCCACGACTGCACCAACCTGTTCATCGAGGGAACCTACGGAGGACGCCTCCACCCCTCCAGGAAGGACACCGAGAGGGAGTTCATCGCCAAGATCGAGGAGGTCATCGACCGCGGAGGAACCGTTCTCATCCCCTGCTTCGCGGTAGGAAGGACCCAGGAGATCATGCTCCTCCTGAGGAACCTGGGCTACGAGATGTGGGTAGACGGAATGGGAAGGTCCGTGACCCGTCTGTTCCTGGACTACCCCGAGTACATCAAGGACGTCAAGCACCTCAAAGCGGCCAAGAGGAAGTTCAACGAGGTCAGGAGCGGAAACTCCAGGGACGCCGCCAAGAAAGGCGACATCATCGTCACCACCGGCGGAATGCTCGACGGCGGACCCGTCCTCGGATACCTCAACTACCTCAAGGACGACCCCAAGAGCGCCATCCTCCTGGTAGGATACCAGGCCGAGGACACCAACGGAAGGCTCCTCATGGAGGAGGGCTGCGTGAAGATCGACGGCGAGGTCCACAAGGTCCAGTGCGAGCTGCAGAAGTACGACTTCTCCGCCCATGCCGACCACAAGCAGATCGTGGACTTCATCAAGGCCTGCGACCCCGAGAACGTCATCATGATGCACTCGGAGACCCGCGACCTGTTCCTGCCCGACCTGCAGGACTACAACGTCATCCTCCCCGAGACCGGGAAGGAGTTCGAGCTGGAGGTCTGAGGAATGGACCTCTCCGCCTACCTCGAAGCGGATGTGGGAAGGGGCGACCTGACCACTGAGCTCACCGTCCCCGACGCGGAAGGCTCGGCGTACATAACCGTCGAGGAGGACTGCGTCGTGGCGGGAATGGAGGAGGCGGAGGCCATCTTCGGACTGGTCGGCGCGAATGTGAACCCCCTGGTGAGGGACGGGGAACACGTGAAGGCGGGAACCCGTGTCATGGACATCTCCGGACCCCTCAGGGGACTGATTACCGCCGAGAGGACCGCATTGAACTTTCTGATGCACATGAGCGGTGTCGCCACGGTCACATCCGAGGCCGTGAAGGCCGTCGATGGCAGTGTGACGATCGCCGCCACCAGGAAGACAACCCCCGGTTTCGGCGACTTCCAGAAGAAGGCCGTCGCCCTCGGCGGAGGGGATCCCCACAGGTACGCCCTCGACAGCATGATCATGGTCAAGGACAACCACATCGCCGCCTGCGGATCCGTCAGAGAGGCCATGGAGAGGGTCTCCAAGGCATCCTTCGCCATCAAGGTGGAGATCGAGGTGCAGAACATCGACGACGCCGTGACCGCGGCGGAGATGGGTGCTGATATAATCATGGCCGACAACATGGGCCCCGAGGAGACGGGTGAACTCCGCGACCGTGTGAAGGCGATCAACCCCCGCGTGCTGGTGGAGGCATCGGGGAACATGGACCTGAGGAAGCTCAAGGCCTACGCTGGAAAGGCGGATATCATCTCCATGGGATGCCTGACCCACTCCGCGAGATCGATCCAGTTCTCGATGGACGTGTGCTAAGGGGACTACAGTCCCCCGATCACCCGGCTCCGACATCCTGTTTTTATCAAGATACCATCATTCCATCACCGTTATCCATAGAAGGTGAGAAGGATGAACGATTCCACATACGATGACCTTGTTCTGATGATGCTCTACGCGAAATCGTGGGAGGAGAAGTACTCCCAAGGATACCGCTCCAGCTGGAAGGGGTTCGATTTCGACTCCCTGAACAGACTCGAGGCAAGGGAGCTCATTGCGGGGAACCATAGGAACAAGTCCACCGCGCTGACCCCCGAAGGGGTCGAGAAGGCCAAGGAACTGCTCAGAAGATACGGTTTCGAGTAAAACTATATTCGAGTACGGTGTTGGACGGTTCATGTCACTCAACCTCGACGACTACGTCTGCGAATACTGCGGCAAACCCTGCAAGAACATCGTCTATGCCGCTTTCGTCTGCGATGATGTCGAATGCCTCGAGAAGGCCAGGATCGACCGCGGCGGACCCGGCGGGCACATGAAGAGGAAGGCCGAGGGAAGACCCATCATCCCCGGGGAGCTCGAACCCATGGTGGAAGAGAGCAAGAAAGTCTGATCGATGCGAGGCATAAATGACCGGCAAGTTTCCGATAGGCATCCAGGATTTCCGTAAAGTGATCAAAGATGGATACATCTATGTCGATAAGACATTGATGATCAAACAGATCCTGGATGATGGCGCATCCGTCTATCTGTACACCCGTCCCAGACGCTTTGGTAAGACGATCAATCTATCAATGTTGGATTACTTCTTCAACATAAAATACAAAGAAGAAGTCGATCTGTTTGACAACCTATTGATATCAAATTACCCCGAATATTTTGAACATCGCTCCAAATACCCAATCATACGTCTAGATTTATCAACCATTACTTGCGATTCAATTGATAGATCG
>JBJEIK010000133.1:0-2116 GCA_051876975.1 Candidatus Methanomethylophilaceae archaeon | reverse complement strand
GTCTTTGAACAAGACCGGCACCACCATCTTCCTCACCACCCACTACATCGAGGAAGCTGAAGCGTTATGCGACAGGGTCGGAATCATCGACCACGGGAAGATCATCGCCCTGGACGAACCCAAGGTTCTGTGCGAGAGGATGGGCTCCACCGCCGTGGAGTACATGGAGGACAAGACCACCAAGTACAGGTACTTCAGGAACAGGGAGGAGGCGAAGGAGTTCGTCTCCTCGTTGAAGACGGACGACAACGTCCTGATCAGGAACACCAACCTGGAGGATGTGTTCGTGGAACTCACCGGGAAGAGCGTGGGGGGACAGAAATGATCAGGTTCCTGAAGCAGGTCTACTACGTGGCCTGGGGGGACATGATGTTCCTGAAGCACAACTTCGCGAACATCCTCATCATGAGCATCATGAGTCCGCTCCTGTACCTGATAGCCTTCGGATACGGTCTCAGGACCGGTACCACGGACATCGGAGTGTCCTATGTGGCCTTCGTCATCCCTGGTATCGTTGCGCTGTCGTCACTCTCATCGTCGTTCTCGTCCACATCCACCCGTATGAACGTTCAAAGATTGTATTACAAGAGCTTCGACGAGATGATGATGTGTCCCCTGTCGCTTCCGGCGATCATCTTCGGGAAGTGCATGCTCGGTCTGGTGAGGGGACTCATCAGCTGCGGTCTGCTCTATGCGTTGGGACTGTTCCTCGCGCCTGAGCTCGTACTGTCCCCTCTGTTCATCGTCTGTATGGTCCTGAGCTGCGTCATATTCTCGTTCCTGGGAATGATGGCCGCACTCCTTGCCAAGTCACACCAGAGCATGGCCACCTTCAACAGCCTGATCATCCTCCCGATGACCTTCCTGTGCGGTACCTTCTTCTCGGTGTCCAGCCTGAGCCCCGTCTTCCAGGCGGTGCTGTACTGCCTCCCGTTGACACACGCAAGCGAGTGCATCAGGGCCGCGGCGCTTCCGGACTACATCGGTGCGTTCCCATGGATCTCCCTTGTGGTACTGATAGCATTCGGAGCAGCGTTCTTCGCCATCGACTACTACCTGCTGAAGACCCGCAAGGTCTGAGGCCAAAAACCCGTCCCTCCGGGGGCGGGGATAAAACTATTCTGTATTCAATTCTTGTAAAGCTAATTAATATATATTAATAAATATTAAATCAAATATGTCGCATATGCCGTTTGGCGGGAAGCCCGATGCATCGTGGCTCGACCCCACGGCGCACCGGGACCACCGGCGGGAGGTGATTAACAAGTGTTTTGTTCTATCACATACCGCTGCTGCGGTTTTGGTATGATGATGATCATTTCCGATCTCGGAGTGATCGTCATTATCTGGCCGTAAGGTCAGATAGGTCTGATCCACCCTAAACGGATCAGGTCGCCATGAGATACTGGTGACCTACATCACTTCCCTTATTGTTGAAAGATACATTATCATTAATATAAATTGTGGCCGACATGAGATAACAATGAAATCACCCGCCGGATGCACTCCAACGGGGTTTTTGATATTCCACTTAGACAGAGGATGCCCTGCCCTTGGTCATACTTACGACTCCGCACACCAGGGCCATGACGAATCCCAATGCGCAAACCGTCACGAACACAGAATCGCACAGTCCGCCATACACGGAGATGAACCCCGCTATGAGGAACGTGGACAGGAACTGTCCCATGTAGAAGCATGTGGAGTAACCTCCCATGATCCTCCCCGATGTGGAAGGGGTGCTGTTCTCCGCCAGGACGTTCAGAACGGCAGGGGTGATGAGTCCCAGCCCGATACCCATCATGATGGCTGCGATTGTTATCGTTACATACGACGGCTCCAAGATGAAGAACGGTACGCAAAAGCCGATGAACAGGAACCCGACGGTCATTATCACCGTCTCCCTCACACTATGACAGATGTGATTGTGAGCAACGCTCGCCAGGGCATTGCAGATGCCGGTGACACCGAGCATCAGTCCCGTGACGGTGGTTGAAGACCCCAGTTCCACCTCCATGTACTCGGGAAGCTTCGAAGGATACAGGAACATCAGGAGCATGGCGACGAAGATCACGGCATAGGAGAACGCCACCAGACCCTTGTCAGTCCTGCGTTC
>JBJEIK010000132.1:0-2121 GCA_051876975.1 Candidatus Methanomethylophilaceae archaeon | reverse complement strand
TGAGGGACGACCTGTCCCGGAAGATGAACCGCCTCGCAGTGGGTGACCTGGATTCCAGGAGCACCGGCGATGTGATGAGCAGGATGACCAACGACACGGACACCGTATCCAACTCCTGTGCAGAGAGCATCAGCATGACCTGCACATCGATGGCGATGCTCGTGGGTTCACTCGTGATGATGTTCTACACGGAATGGAGGCTGGCCATGTTCGCCATGGTGCCCACGGCCATCGGATTCTGCATCCTGTATGTGATCACCCATCGCACCCAGAGGTTCTTCGCCGCACAGCAGAGGGACCTCGGCCGGATGAACGGACTGATAGAGGAGATCTACTACGGACACGACATAGTGGACCTCTACAACGGCAGGGAGGAGTCGGAAAGGAGATTCACCGAGATCAACGGAAGCCTGTACCACTCTGCGTTCCTGGCGAGGTTCCTGACGGGGATGATGCCCCAGTTGATGAACTTCATCAGCAACCTTGGATACGTGATAGTCTGTGTCGTGGGCTCCATGATGATAATCGAGGGATCGATAGGATACGGTGTGATCGTGGCGTTCATCGTCTACATAAGGCAGTTCACGCAACCCATCTCCCAACTTGCCGATTCCACCGCGATGATGCAATCCGTGGCATCAGCATCCGAAAGGGTGTTCGAGTTCCTGGATCTGGAGGAGATGGGACCATCACCCGCCACGGTGGAGGATGGTGTCGTGAGGGGACGCGTGGAGTTCAGGGATGTGCGCTTCAGCTACATCCCCGGCAAGGAGGTCATCCACGGACTGAACCTCACAGTCGAACTTGGGTCCAAGATCGCCATCGTCGGACCGACAGGTTCCGGCAAGACCACCATCGCCAATCTTCTGATGAGGTTCTATGACGTGGATTCGGGCGACATCTTGATAGATGGAATCTCCATCTCAAGGATGTCCAGGGAGCAGGTGCATGATGTGTTCTCCATGGTCCTCCAGGATTCATGGCTGTTCAAGGGCACCGTCAGGGAGAACATAGCGTTCACCAGGACCGATGTGGATGATGCCACGGTGATGGAAGCATGCGAAGCCGTCGGGATCAGGGAGTTCATCGAATCCCTCCCTGATAGGTACGATACGGTGATAGACGACCGTTCCGGACTGTCCGCAGGTCAGAGACAGCAGATCACGATCGCCAGGGCAATCGTGAAGGATGCGCCCATGACGATATTGGACGAGGCCACCAGCTCCGTCGACACCCGCACTGAGAAGCGCATCCAATCGGCCATGGACCGTCTCACCCGTGGCAGAACCTCGTTCGTCATAGCTCACAGACTGTCCACGATAAGGAACTCGGACCTGATCATCGTCATGAAGGACGGTGATGTCATCGAATCGGGCACACACGAGGAACTCCTGAAGGCCGACGGATTCTACAGGATGCTCTACGACAGCCAGTTTGAAGGGTGCGAATGATCCCGGTCGTCGATGACATCACCGAATGTGGACCGAAAGTGAATTCATTCCAGATTGGCCAGAACTTCCGGGTTGTTGCTCACGAACTCGCCTATGTATGGACATGTCGTCTTGTCCGGACACTCCCCGCACGAGTAGAATCCACGGTCTATGGCGCAAGGACGGATCGGACATCCGCCGAGACAGTACATGCACTTGATTCCATCGGAGCGGCAGCCCCTGCAGTTTATCTGTTCGGGGAAGATGGTGATGTTGTTCATCTCCGACCACCGCTTGGCAGTCCTCTCACGGAGAGCCCAATCATCGTTCACTGTCGCAATGTAAGCATCGCAGGTACGGCAATCCATCCCGCAGTATCCTATCAGTCTGCACATTTCTTTCACCTCCGGAGGTCGATAGACCCCCTCATGATTTGATGTACTCTTGGAGAGTACTAAAAGGAAACAGGGGGAGGTCACCGAAAGTGACCATTCGGGAAAACCATTGTACAACCTCAACTCCGAGAAATGGAACTTATGTTGGAGCTCGGCTTTGAAACAAATTCCTTCACCTAGGATGGGGCCCAGTAATCGACCATACATCCCTGATATAACAATGTAGAACTAGATGATCGGTCAAAAACTATCGATAGAGCATCACCGATGATTCAAAGATGGAAGAATACATCTCC
>JBJEIK010000131.1:0-2123 GCA_051876975.1 Candidatus Methanomethylophilaceae archaeon | reverse complement strand
ATGACCGAGTTCGTCCGCGCCACGACCGACGCGGGCATGGCCCGCGAGGTCGTGTTCAAGGTCCAGGCCTACAACTACCACAAGAGGGTGCGCGCAGACATCCTCGGCACGACCGGCAACGGCGTGGTAGTCGCTTCGACATAATTACCGAACAGAATACTTGTGATGGGAGTCTGCCCGATGGCAAAGCCCTCGGTGCATAGGAGAAAAATATCGTTTTCGATAGTAAGATTAGAAGGATTTACCGAACAGAGTATAAAGAACCAACGTAAACGTCAATCTATAAGTGTTTTAATCACGATTTCACGGGCAATTTCCATACCGAATGTCAAATAAACCGCCCCGAGAAGAGCTTCGAACGAATCTGAACGCATGCTCTCCTCCACCTTCTTGGAACCTGCTGGGCCCCTGTGGCCGCCACCGACACGCATCGCCCCATCGATATCGACACCTTTCGCCAGGAGCCTCTCCGAGATCATGTGGTTGCAGACCTTGTCCTGCTTGTAATCGGTCATGGCACCCTCCTTCAGGTCCGTGGACCTGTATACGATCTCGCACACCAGGAACTCCAGCACCGCATCCCCGAGGAACTCCAGCCTCTCGTACGATTCGACGATGCGAGGGGGATTCATGTCACGGGCCTCGTTGGAGTAACTGTCATGGGTGAGGGCGGCACAGAACAGGTGCATCTGATCCTTGGTGAGACCTCTGAAGCAGAACGGCTCCTTGGCCAGGAACTCGCGCACACCCATCTCGAAATCCGACTCCATGGTGACCACATACAGAAAGGCCGATATAGGCGTATCCCACACCCGATGCTCCATCGGAACCAATCTAAGACAGTTATTTCTATAAGCCGAACATAGAACAGTTCATGCCAGGAAAGAAACGCCTCAGAATGAGGGGTGTCAAACACTCCACCAAGAGATTGGAGGACGAGCTCCTGGAGCGCTCCAGGGCGCTCTCGGACGACCCGGGACTCCTCAGACCCCAATGTGCCGGAGGTTGCAGGAAATGCGTCTTCGACAAGCCGTTCAAGGCGATAGATTCCCTGCAGAAGATCAAGAACAATCCGGATGCCCTCATCAAGGAGGCCTCCAAGTTCGGAGGGGACGACCTGGTCCGCGCCTACGCGGGTACGGTATCCCTCGCGGCCGCCGGATCGGTTCCGATCCTCGGAACCGCCAGTCTGGGAGGGGAGAAGGTCTCGTACGCGGTCAGGGGAACCGTCGGAGCCGACAAGCTGATCGGATGCCAGTACTACACGGATCCGAAGATCAGGATCCTCCTCTACAACCAGATGATCAAGAAGCACAAGCTCCACCTGTACTCATTCGGAGACGAGATCGTATGTTCTGACGATCCCAACATGCCCGAGGACTACCTCTACGACACCTTCTGGGAGACCCCGTATGAGTTCCCCGACGACGGTCTGACCTGCGGGCACGACACATCCGCGGTGCTGGAGCTCAGGATCAAGTCACTTGACCAGTGCATCAGGATATGCGAGAACTGCGCCAAGGACGTCTCCACGGTCCAGTACATCATCTCCAGACTCTCCGCCGTGGACCCCATGGACGACATCGAGGTCCGTGTGAGGCACAAGTTCCACTCCGAGGGGGAGAAGGACTACGTCGAGGTCAAGGACGACCTCCTCAAGAGGTACATGTCAGGGGAGCTGAAGGACAACACCCTCATATCCACCGTGAAGAGGACGAAACTCGGAGATCTGAAGGAGGCGGACACCGCCACCTACATCATTGGGACCAGGAACTACGGATCCGACCTTGATGCGTTCATGAAGGACATCACCGGGGAGGGATCCGAGATGGACACCATCAGGAAGTTCCTGTCATCCAACAACAGGGCCATCGTGGTCAAGACCGGCAGGTCATCCGAGGTCCTGTCCGTCCTCTGGGAGAACGATTGGCGGGAGCTGATCGCAACCCACACCGACAGGGAGACCCTGGCGAAGATCGGAGATGTATCCAAGGGACAGCCCCTGAACGTCCTGAAAACTGCCCATGACATCTTCGTCTCGGCTGATGTGGTCGCATCCCTGCCCGAGTTCAAGAGACCCGGACCGATCACGACCATAGCCGACAACCTGGCAAAGGCGGCGA
>JBJEIK010000130.1:0-11689 GCA_051876975.1 Candidatus Methanomethylophilaceae archaeon | reverse complement strand
CCGTCTGAGGAAGGCAGGGCACGGCAGCGGATGCGTCCTGTCATCCTTCATCACCGCGAACATGGCGAAGGGACTCGACATCGTCAACGCCGTCATGAAGTCCAGAGACCTCATCCAGGAATCCATAGCATCCCAGTATTCCATCGGCAAGGGCGACCAGGTCGTCAACCCCATGGTGAAGATGAAGGGGGAGACTGACAAGTTCAAGGTCCTCGATGCAGTGGATGCGGCTGCGGCCAAGATCATGGATGTTGTTCCCGATGAGTTCGTCCCCAAGAAGGGCATGAACATCGCCTTCGCATTGAAGGATGCCGCAGGACCCGAGGAGATCGCCGCCATCGACAGGAGGCTCTTCGTCCACAACGGCATGATCCGCAAGGGAGGACCCGCCAAGTTCGGTGCCGCGGAGCACCTGTCCTATGTCCTGCTCGGTGTAATGAAACGCGACCCCAAGACCAGATGCATCATGAGCATCGCCTACAGCGACGATGTCATGAGCGTGATGGAGGAGGTTGGGATGACCGCCGTGTCCGTGGAGATGGGGAAGGACAAGATCCTCGAAGCCACGGAGACCGCCATCAACAAGTGCAACGGCAAGATCCCCGATGCCATAGTGGACAAGGGATCCAAGAAGGACAGGATAATCAGGATCCTCGCGAAGGACACCGACGAAATGCTGTCCAAACTAGAGGAGATCCTCTGAAACCAAAGCCGTCCGAAAGGGCGGCCTTTCCACCCTTCCACTTATTTTCCGATATCACCGGATCCGACCGATGACATGACATCCCCGAACAGGATGTTCACAGAATATACAGAAGAAAAATGGGTTTCCCGGGCCATCATGACCCGGGAGGTAATTTGACCGTTCAGTTGATGCTCTCGAGGACGATCTCGAAGTAGAGGTCGATGTTGTCCTTCTCGGAGGTCTTGTAGGTGAAGGAGTCTCCGGAGATGTTGGACACGTACCAGGTCTCGGTTCCGAAGTCGATTTCGATCATCTGGATGTCACCGTTGTTTCCGACGGGGACATAGTTCTCGAAGATGTACTCGAAGTGGATCTGGTCGTCGACGGATGTGACCTTGAACTTCACGTCTCCGTACTCGCTGTCCTCGTTTCCGATGTACTCGTAGGTCTTTCCGACCTCGGGCATGTTGTAGATTACGACATCGTTTCCGGAGTACATCGCGGTTGCCTCCCATCCGTAGACGGTTGTGAAGGTGACTGCGACACCGGACACGAGGGTGACATCCTCATACAGCTCGGAGAATGCCGTCTTGGGCATCGTGACGCTCAGTTCCTCGGTTGCGTTGGTCTTGGACCCGGTGTACTGGGGTCCGTTGTAACCCTCTCCAGCGGGGATGATCACATAGATCTTGTCCCCGACCTTGTGGCCGACGACAGCCTCTTCGAATCCCTGGAGCATGGTTCCATTACCGATGGTGAAGGTGAGGTTGCTGTACGATGTCTTGGTAAAACTGTTGGCCTTGGAGATATCGTCGTTGTTTCCGATGGAGCTGTTGCTCGTGTCGAAGACGACTGCCTTGTCCTCGCCGACGTATGCGTAGAAGGAGCCGGTGTAGCTGACCTCGACCTCGTCCCCGTATGCTGCTTTCGTATTGTCTTTCTGTATGTAGTGGTCATTGACGAATCCGCCCAGGATCGCAACCACTGCGACCATGAAGATGACCAAGCAGGCCGTGAATATCGGATCCCTGCTTTTCTTGACTTTCTCATCGCCAGTCATTTTACCGACCGACGGATTGATAGTCCTTATTAAAGTCTTTCTCCGCGTAATATAGGAAAGGAAATAGGGAAAGAAATAACGGACATCTTATGGACGCCATCCCCCTTCGGAACGACATGATTATCACCGAATCCGCGGATACCTTGGTTGCAGAACCGTGAATACTGTGTATACCGTACATACACAGTTATATACAGTAACATCATACACAGTCACAGAGAGGAAGAGATGGAGATCGTAATCAGCAACTCCAGCGGACGGCCGATCTACGAACAGATCGTCGAACAGGTGAAGAGCCAGATCGTGCAGGGCAGACTCAAGCCCGGCGATCCCCTGCCGTCCATGCGCGTGCTCGCACAGGACCTGAAGATAAGCGTCATCACAACCAAGAGGGCCTACGGGGAACTCGAGGCTGAAGGCTTCATCGAGACGGTGGCGGGCAAGGGGTGCTACGTATCGGCGACGGATCCGGAGATGCTCCGCGAGGGGAATCTGAGGGCTGCTGAGGAGCACATCCAGAAGGCGGTGAACCTGGCGAGGGGGAGCGGCATCACCAGAGAGGAGCTCCACGAACTGATCGACATCCTCTTCGATGGTGATCAATGATGACGGATTCAATCGTGATCGATGGGGTGTGCAAATCCTTCGGAGACTTCCACCTCAGCAACATAAACATGGAATTGCCCAAGGGATGCATCGTCGGGATGATAGGCAACAACGGGGCCGGCAAGACCACGCTGATGAAATGCATCTCCGGCGCGGTCATCCCCGACAAGGGGACCATTTCCTTCCCGGATACCAGGAGGTCCGGGGACATAGGGATAGTCTTCGACGAGTGCCATCTGCCGGCACATCTGAACTGCACTGAAATCTCGAAGATCTTCGCCGGACTGGTCCCCAACTGGGATGCGGCGGGATTCTCCATGACATTGAAACGCTTCGGGATCCCGATGGACAAGAAGATCGAGAAGATGTCCCGCGGAATGAGGATGAAGGTGCAGACAGCCGTCGCCCTGGCCCAATCGCCGGAGATCCTGATATTGGACGAACCCACCGCCGGACTGGACCCGGCCGCCAGGGATGAATTCCTCGACGATGTGATGGGATTCATCCAGGACGAGGGACACACGGTCCTCATCTCCTCGCACATCACCGGGGACCTGGAGAGGGTGGCCGACTACATCGCGTTCATCCATGACGGAAAACTCATGATATTCGACGAGAAGGATGCCATCCTCGAGAGATACGGCATCCTGAGGTGCGGGAACATGGATGACCTGAAGAGTATCGGAGGGGATATGATAGTCTCCACAAGGAGGTCTGAGTTCGGATGCAGCGCCCTGGTCGATGACAGAGACGGTCTGAAGGAGGCCTATCCGGAAGCGATGATCGACAAGGCGACCCTGGAGGATGTCTTCATCTTCATGGTGAGAGGCGAGAACAGATGAACGGGTTGCTTCTGAAGGACCTCTACAACCTCAAGGGATCCATAGCCTTCATAATCGTTCTGACGGTGATGTTCGCGATCGTGTTCTCGTGGAACTCCCTAGAGAGCATCATCCTCGTGTCCACCATCACGATGACGACGGTGATCAACGGTTCGTTCTCCTTCGACCACACCAACGGCTGGAATGCACATGCCGTCTCGATCGGGGTCCCACGTGACAGCATCGTGAAGTCGAAATTCGAATTCGGGCTCATCTTCATACTGGTGGGTCTGGTCTTCGGTATCGTCCTCGCCCTGTTGCTGGAATCCTTCTTCGGATACTCGGTAACAATCGGTTGGATCATCTCATCGGCACTGGTCTCGTTCGGTGTCGGATTGATCTCCACATCCGTGATATGCGTGGTCAACTACCACGTCAGTCCCGATAAGGCCCAGATCGTATCGATACTGTGCACGAGCATAAGCGTGGCGGGGTCCGTCATAATCGGCAGCCTGATCAGCGAACTGACCAACGGGATACCGTTCTCCGCATCGATAACGGTACCCACCCTGGGGATCGCCATGTTCGCCTTGATGTACGTGAAATCCCAGAGGAAGTTCGCACACAGCGACCTCTGATGCACAACAGAGAAAAACGGAATGAACGGCAGGGGGTCAGCGGACCCTGAAGGCCACGTTCATCCCCCGGGCCATCCTGGAGCACTCCTCCTCGGATTCCGGACTGATGGAGCCTCCGACCACGGAAACGGTGACACCGCAGATCCTCTGCCTGCATTCCCTTATGAAATCCAGGACCGCCTGGTAGGAACCGGGTCCGAAACGTGACTTCGTGACCTCCAGGTACTCCTCCTCGTTGGGGGCGTTGAGACTGATGGACACGGAATCTATCAGTCCCACCATCTCAGGTACGATGTCCCTCCCGTTGATCAGGTTTCCGAGACCGTTCGTGTCGAGCCTCACCGGCTTCCCGAACTCCTCCTTTATCCTGCGGGCGCATTCCTTCAGGTCATCGAAACGCTCGGTGGGCTCCCCGTAACCGCAGAAGACGATCTCCCTGGACTTGGAGATGTCCACCTTCCTTATCGCATCGATGATCTCGTCCACCGTGGGCTCGTGGTCAAGCCAGAGACTGTCCGCATCACCCAGACGGGGGGTCTCGTTCCTCACGCAGAACGTGCACCTGCATGGACATCTGTTTGTCATATTGATGTAGTAGGTGCTGCCGTAACGGTAGAGGATGCTCATGGTACCGCCACCGACGACCCCCGATATAACCGTTGTTCGCAGGCATACGGGGATTCCTTCTTAACGGGGAAAAGGAATCCGGGGTCCATGTTCGATTTGTACGTGGTCACCGACTCAGACCTTTCCAAGGGACGTACCGATGCCGAGGTCGCCAGACTCGCCTACGAGGGCGGGGCCGACGCCGTCCAGCTCAGGATGAAACATGCCGACGGAAAGGAGATGCTGGAACAGGCCCTGGAGATAAGGAAGGTCGCCGACGAGTGCTGCAAGTTCTTCTTCGTCAACGACAGGGTGGATGTTGCCATGGCCTCCGGTGCTGACGGTGTCCACCTGGGACAGAGCGACATACCTTTGGAGGTGGCCAGGGACCTCATGGGCGAGACCGCCATCATAGGGGTCTCCGTGAACAACGTGGAGCAGGCCATCGCGGCCGCCGAGGGCGGTGCCGACTACATAGGCATCGGGGCGATCTTCAACACATCGACCAAACCCGATGCGAAACAGGGCGTCGGCCTAGGGGCGATCTACGAGATCAGGGAGGCCGTCGACATCCCCATAGTCGCCATAGGTGGGATCAACCGCGGGAACATCCAGGACGTCGTCCGTGCAGGTGCCGATGCGGCAGCGGTGGTCTCCGCAGTGGTCGCACAGGATGACATCAAATCGGCAGCACACGAGCTTAGGGACCTCATCCTCAAGGTGAGACCCCATGTCCGTCCGGAGGACCTGGACTATGGGAACTGAGATGGTCCGGGTGAACGGAAGGGAAACACCTCTCAGTACCACGAACGCGGCGGAATTCGTCTCGTCACTGGGATACGACATGCAGAGGATCGCCGTGGAACTGAACGGCGACATCTGTCCCAGGTCATCCCTTGAATCCACGGTCCTCAGAGACGGTGATTCCCTGGAGATAGTCAGTTTCGTGGGCGGTGGATGACTATCAAGCTCATTCTGGACGGAAGATGCGTCGAATGCGACGCCACCACTCCGAGGGACCTCCTGAAGGGACACCCGGAGGGGACCATAGCGATAGTCAACGGCCGTCATGTGGATCCGGGGTCCAGACTGAAGGACGGCGATTCGGTGTACCTGATGGAGGGCGGAAGGGGATTCGTCACCAAGGCCGCGGAGACACTGCTGTCACAGAGGTACTCCCGTCCGGTCTACGAGAGGCTGAGGGACATCAGGATAGGCATCGCCGGGCTCGGGGGAATAGGGTCCCATGTGGCGGAGGCCCTGGTCCGCGCCGGGGTCGGACACCTCGTCATCGTCGATTTCGACACCGTCGACCATACGAACCTCAGCCGTCAGAACTACTTCGCCGAGGACATCGGCAGGGGCAAGGCCGAGGCGACGGCATCGATACTGAGACGCATAAGGCCAGATGCGGACATAGTCCCGGTGGATGTCAGACTGACACCGGAGAACATATGCTCCGTCTTCTCCGGTTGCAACATCGTGTGCGAGGCCTTCGACAGGTCCGAGAGCAAGACCATGCTGGTGGAGTCCCTGCTCCTGGGGGACCCCAGGGCCACAATAGTGTCATGTTCGGGCATGGCCGGTTTCGGCAGCTCCAACACCATATCCACAGAACGCAGGACGTCCCGCCTCTACCTGTGCGGAGACAGTGAATCCGATGCCGATTCGGGGGAGGGACTCGTGGCATCCAGGGTCATGGTGTGCGCCGGACACGTGGCCAACATGGCGATAAGGCTGGCCATCGGAAGGAGCGATCCCTGAGCAATCGGTAAATTCTCCGACTCCATCGCCCGACCGATTACAATGACAGACGAGCTAGTGATCGGTGGACACAGATTCAACTCGAGGTTCATCCTCGGTTCCGGAAAGTTCTCCCTGGACATGACCAGGGCCGTGATCGAGAACGGCGGGGTGGAGATGGCCACACTGGCGGTCAGACGCGCCAGCACCGAGGGCGAGGGGAACATCCTCGACCACATGCCCGAGGGGATCACCCTCCTGCCGAACACATCGGGAGCACGCAACGCTGAGGAGGCTGTCCGCATAGCTCGCCTCGCCAGGGAGCTCGGATGCGGGGACTTCATCAAGATCGAGATCATCCGCGACACCAAGTATCTCCTTCCCGACAACCGGGAGACCATCAGGGCGGTGGGGATGCTGGCGGACGAGGGGTTCATCCCCATGCCGTACATGATGCCCGACCTGTCCGCGGCAAGGGACATGGCCGATGCGGGAGCGGCGGCGATCATGCCCCTGGGAGCACCGATTGGGAGCAACAAGGGGATCCTCACCAAGGATTTCGTGAGGATACTCGTCGAGGAGATCGACCTCCCCGTGATCGTGGATGCGGGGATCGGACGTCCGTCCCAGGCCTGCGAGGCCATGGAGATGGGATGCGCGGCGGTCATGGCCAACACCGCGATAGCCACGGCCAGGGATGTCGCGTCCATGGCCAGGGCGTTCAGGATGGCCATAGAGGCCGGACGCCTCGCCTACCTGTCCGGACTCGGAAGGGTACTGGAGAGGAGGGCGGAGGCCTCCAGTCCCCTCACGGGATTCCTGGAGGACCGCTGACATGACACGCTTATGGACCGATGCCGAGGACTACAACCCCGACATGGAGGCCATCGACTCCGACATCATGGACACGGTGCTGTCGGAAGTGAGGGGATACGATCCCTCCTCCTACACCGAATCGGATGTCCGCAGGGCCCTGTCCGGTAACCCCGGTATCGACGGATTCGCCGCCCTCCTGTCACCCGCCGCGGGAAACATGCTGGAGGAGATCGCCGTCAGGGCAAGGGAGGAGACGAGGAAGCACTTCGGGAACTCCGTGTGCATGTTCACCCCCATCTACACATCCAACTACTGTCAGAACAACTGCGTTTACTGCGGCTTCAACGTCCACAACAGGATCAGAAGGGCCTGCCTCACACCCGACGAGGTGGACATCGAGATGTCGACCATCGCCGAATCCGGACTGAAGGAGGTCCTCATCCTCACCGGCGAGTCGAGGACCAGGTCCGACGTGGACTACATCGGAATGTGCGTGGAGACGGCCTCGAAGTACTTCTCCACCATAGGGATCGAGGTCTACCCGATGAACACCGACGAATACGCATACCTCCAGGGGAAGGGTGCGGACTACGTCACGGTCTTCCAGGAGACCTACGACCCCGAAAGGTACGCGGAGCTGCACCTGGCCGGACCCAAGAGGATATTCTCGTACAGGTTCAACGCCCAGGAGAGGGCGATCCGCGCCGGGATGAGGGGAGTGGCATTCGGAGCCCTCCTGGGACTCGGCGATTTCAGGAAGGATGCCTTCGCCTGCGGACTCCACGCATACAACCTCCAGAGGAAGTACCCCCACGCCGAGATCTCCTTCTCACTCCCCAGGTTCAGGCCGTTCATCAACAACGAGGACAGGGTCAACCAGGTTCACGAACCCCAGCTGCTGCAGGTCTCACTGGCATACCGTCTGTTCATGCCCTTCGCAGGTCAGACCATATCCACCAGGGAACGCCCCGGTTTCAGGGACAACATCGTCGGACTGACGGCGACCAAGATATCCGCCGGGGTGAGCGTCGGGATCGGCGAACACAGCGGTACGGAGCACGGGGACGGCCAGTTCGTCATATCGGACCCACGCGGAGTGGAGGAGATCTCGGAGGCACTGAGACAGCACGGCCTTCAGCCTGTCATGACGGACTACGTGAGACTGTGATCGTGATAACCCACAGGAAGCTCTGCACCAGGCCGTTCCTGGAGCAGATCGACCTCCTGGCATCCGGGGGTCCAGAGATGGTGATACTCAGGGAGAAGGACCTCTCCGACGGGGATCTGGCACAGCTCGCCTCCGACTGCCTCGGCGTTTGCCGGAGACACGGCGTGTCACTGTCGGTGAACACCAACCTGGATGTGGCGTCGGAACTGGGGATCGGTAGGGTGCATGTGCCGATACAGGTGGCCAGGGAGAGGGACCTCACATCGTTCGACGTGGTCGGGGTGTCGGTTCACAGTCCGACGGAGGCCGAGGAGGCCCAGAACCTGGGGGCCGACTACCTGATAGCCGGACATGTCTTCCCCACCGCATGCAAGATCGGCGAACCCCGGGGCACAGGGTACATCCGCGAGGTGTGCTCTGTCGTGGAGATCCCGGTGTACGGCGTCGGCGGCATCACCCCGGAGAACATGGGCAGGGTGATCGAGGCCGGTGCCGAAGGGGTGTGCGTCATGTCCTCCGCCATGACCGCGGATGACCCTGCGGGATTGGTCAGGTCCCTTCGGCGGACATAAATGCTCACACAATCTCCGAGTGAACGCCGACATTTATTATATTATATACAACGATAGCACGGGTTATGGGTCTACAGGATGAATATCTGCGCAACTTCACCGTGCTCATGACGGAGAAGGGGGTCGTACCGCTTACCGATCCCATGCAGATCGCAGTCTACAACAGTCTATGCGCGGGTCTGAAGAGACCGAGCGACATCGCAGCCGAACTCGGCGTGCCGTCATCATCGCTTCACTTCGTGCTCGATAAGATGGTGGACGCAGGGATCATCATCAGGTCAAAGCCGGATCCCGAGAAGAAGTCCGTTTACTATTCCAATCTAGCCCTTAAGATCGCGGGGTCGTTCGAACCCGACGACGCCGCGAAGGAGGAGGCGGAAGACACCTTCAACGATCCCGCGAGGTACTACAGCGGGATGTCCTCGGTGGCCAACATGCTGGACAGCTACACGTCCGAGATCGGCCTCGACATGGACAGGATGAGGGCCAACTACGCCTCGGATCTCGCAGATGCCGTCCGCGACAGGATCGGCAAGTGCGGGATGGAGGACGCCATCGTGAAGATCATGAGGGAGTTCTCCGACATCACCGGATTCAAGTTCAGCGTCTTCGCCCTCAACCCCCTGACCCTGGTGTTCGAGGGAGACCGCTGCATGCGCTCCAAGGTGGACATGCTCGCGACGTTCGTCGTCAAGGCGATCGAGAACGCCACCGGCAGGACCTACCACATCGTGGGACGCGAGGACTTCAGCAACGGCGAGCTCGCCAGGGTGAAGGTCTCGTTCGACCGTTCCGAGAAGGTCCCGGAGCCCTACATCAACATGTCCCTGCCCCAGACCTCCGAGATCCACCCCTTCATGATGGTGGACCTGGACGGAACCGCGGGACTCATGACCAGCAGCATCCAGATCGACATCGTCGATGCCGTCTACGAGAGGCCGCTGTGCATCACCGACATAGTCAACAAGGTGGACTCACCCCGTTCCACCATCACCTCCAACCTGCTCAGGATGGTCGAGGAGGGCGTCATCTCCGTGTTCTACTCCGAATCCGGATCCGCCTACTACGGACTGTCCTGCTCGATCCTGATGAAGAAGACCCGTCCGGTGAACCGTGACTCCTCGGAGATATCCATGCTCCTGAGCGACGTCTCCGCCAAGAAGGGTGCCTTCATGGAGGGATACCTCAGGTACACGCTCGCCACCCTGAAGAACTACGGTTTCGACAGCGACTACATGATGGTCGTCCTCGGAGCCAAGTACATGAGGGCGGCGGGACGCGGACAGCCCAAGAACTTCGACATCTTCTTCGGAAAGATGTCGGACATCGCGAAGACGATCGGACTGTCCCTGAACGTCGTGTCCGTATACCCCCTGACGATCGGTATCAACAACGACAACGCTGATTCGGAGATGTCCCCCGCCATGACCTTCGTGAAGGGAATGGCCCACCAGGGACTCGAGATGGCCAGCAGCGGTATCTTCGTCAGGAGCTCGGAGGACACCCCCGAGAACAGGAACATCTCCTTCAAGGAGATCTACCCGGCACTCAGCATGACTCCCGTGGAGGGAATACGCGTCGAGGAGCTGGCGGCATCCGCCCCAACCAAGAAGAAGCGCACATCCTCCGTGAAGACCGCACTGAAGAACCGCAGCGTCAAGGAGAACGGAAGGCCCGCACGCACCGTCAGGTACATCACGGGTGTCGTGATGCTCGTGTTCGTGGCCGCGATCCTGCTCGTGTCCGCCGGAGGCGACGACAACAGCGCGGACGGGGACACGTTCACCGTCTACGGCGACTCGGCATTCTCCGACTTCGCACTCATCGACGACGACGGACTCGAACTGCAGATCCCCATCTCCGTCGATGCCAACACACAGGTGTCCTTCACCATCCTCTCCGACAGCACCGTCGGCATAGGCACCGTCTCCAACGGTGTCGCCACCGCCATGCAACCGGACGCGGATGGCAGATACACCATCACCGTCAGCTCCGACATCGAGCTCCAAACACTTTACCCCGTATCCCTCCCCGAGACCGGGAACTACACCGCATACATCTACAGCTTCGACAACAAGGTCAGCGAGAAGTACGCGTACAACTTCGCAGGATACATCGACGCGGTCACCTATGCGGAGATGTCCGGCGGACTCTGGGTCAACTCCCATGGAGCCATCAAGATCCAGACCGACGAAGGATTCTACATCTCCGACACCGAGGACAAGACCGATTCCGTGTTCATCCAGAAGATCGTCTCACTCAATCCCATGGTCCCCGAGATCTATGTCAGGGAGATCAGGTCCAACTTCATCACAATCGATTTCTCCGGAGACTACATCATCGACGGCAGGTACGTCAGCGGCGAGATCAAGGTCGGCATGTGGAAACAGGTCGCAGGCATGTTCGTCTCCACCGACGGCCCCGTGACCGTCACAAGCACAGATGCATCCGGAGATGTCCGCAACATCACCTTAACCGAGGGGAAGTTCCGCTTCTACACCGGTAACGAGGATCTGAAGATCACTTTCACCCAGAAAGAACTGATCTGATCCGGAGGCACAGATGTTCTGTCCGTACTGCGGTAGGGATTTCGAGAGCACAGGCTCTCGTTTCTGCCCATTCTGCGGACAGGACCTGGCCCCCACTGTAACCCTCACAGAGAGACTTTCCTGGATACAGATGTTCAGGGTACTGTCCCCTTCAGAGGGAGGTACCAAGTACAGGGCGGTCATCGTCGGAGGTTTCGCGGTCATCATAACGATGATCCTGGCCATCATTCTCATCTTCGTCACAGCCCCGGATGCCCCCGCATTCGAGGAACCGGAGCTCCCGACCAGCGACCTAATCATAACCATTGACGAGAACAGTCAGATCACCCTGAGTGGTGATTTCTCGACAGGGATCATGTGTGCATATCAGGATTCCTCTGGTAACATCATAATCTATCTCGACAGCGCGGCCGTCAACGGCTACG
>JBJEIK010000129.1:0-2146 GCA_051876975.1 Candidatus Methanomethylophilaceae archaeon | reverse complement strand
TCGTCATGGGAACCGTCGAGGGAGACATCCACGAGATCGGAAAGAACGTGTGCTGTGCGATGCTCCGCGGAGCCGGTTACACCGTCATCGACCTCGGATGCGACGTCACCGCACAGGACTTCGTCGACGCAGCTGAGGAGAACGATGCATTCGTCATGGGAGGATCCGCCCTCATGACCACCACCCTCGAGGCACAGAAGGAGCTCGTGGAGTACGTCAAGGAGGTCGAGGCCCCCTACAAGTGTGTTTTCGGAGGAGCACCCTGCAGCCAGGCATGGTGTGACAAGATCGGTGCGGATGGATACTCCGAGACCGCAGCAGACCTGGTTACCCTGGTCGACAACCTGAAGGAGTGATTGGAATGGCAGCAACAAGGCCCCTGACGATCACGGATGTCTACGAGAGGTTCGTGAAGGGAAAGAAGGTCAAGGTCGAGGACTGGGACTACAAGGTCATCCCCGAGAACCTGACCGCACTCAAGGAGAAGTACAACATCAAGATCGACGAGAACACCATCATCCCCGAGGACAAGGAGCTCATCAACAACCTGTTCCTCGCCGGAATGGAGATGCTCGTCACCACCGGATACTACTGCCAGGACCTCGGACGTGTCATGCACGTGACGGAGGAGGAGGTCTGGGAGGGAATCAAGAAGACCCCCACAAAGCTCATCCTGGGAGAGGGAAAGGACATCGCAAGGTTCTATCCCAGACACGGAAACAGCCCCGTGAAGCCCATCATCCAGGGAGGACCCACCGGATCCCCTCTGTCCGAGGACATGTTCATGAAGATCATGCAGTCCTACGCACAGGAGGGCACAGTCGACACCCTGGTCAACGGAGTCATGACCACCATCGAGGGAAAGCCTGCCAAGTCCAAGACCCCCTACGAGATCCGTGCCACAATGGCGGAGCTCAGGGCAACCAAGGAAGCCAGGATCAGAGCTGCAAGGCCCGGACTCGGTGTTTAGGGACCTGAGACACCCCTCTCTGAGGCGGCACGTCTCGTTGCTGACTGTCCCAACGCAGGACACAGGATCACAGATCCCCACGAGTGCTCCCAGCTGAACGAGCTCAAGATGGACCTCACCGGACTGAACATGCTCTCCGGATGGACCACCACCGGCGACACCATCATGATCGAGCAGATGCCCATCCTCGGTGGATACACCGGAGGAGTCGAGGAGACCGCGATCTGCGATGTCGCAACCACACTCGGATCCTTCGCACTGTTCAGCGGAAACTTCCACCTGGACGGACCCATCCACATCAGGTGGGGAACCACCATGGCAAGGGGAACCCTGCAGGTCGCCGCACACGCCGCAGCCGCGATCGATGCCAACACCGACCTGCTGCTCGCCAACCAGTACTACCCCATCGCAGGACCCTGTACCGAGATGTGTCTGCTGGAGACCGCCGCCCAGGCCATCACCGACACAGCATCCGGAAGGGAGCTCCTCTCCGGATCCGCTGCCGCAAAGGGAGTCGTGGAGGACAAGACCACCGGAATGGAGGCCAGGGTCATGGGAGAGGCCGCCATCGCCACTGCAGGCATGAAGATCGCCGATGTCAACGAGGTGCTGAACAAGCTCATCCCGCTGTACGAGGCACACTACACCGACGCACCCGCCGGAAAGACATTCCAGGAGTGCTACGATGTCACTACCGTCAGGCCTACCAAGGAGTACCTTGAGGTCTACGACAAGGCCGTTGCCACCCTGAGAGGCATCGGACTCGACATCAAGCACTGAGATTCGTCTGCCTAAACCACTTAACCCCTCCCTCATCAGGAGGGGAGGCGGAGGGTTCTTCCACCTTACCCTCCGTCTTGTTTTTCTCCTCGCGGGGTCCCGTAAAGCCCGTCAGTGCAGGGGCCCCGCACCCATATGACCGGGGTATCACTCAGTATGATGGTCGTTCACACATCATCGTCTGTGATCCTCATTGTCGGATACGGGTGATCGGATGGGGTTGTCTCGTTGCTGTGAAGGGTCGGTAAGTTTCCTTCGTGTGTTCTGAGATGCAGGCGGTTGTGACCAATCGGTCGTAGCGGCCTGCATCCCGGCCACGCATGGACTCTTGGACCTTTCCAGGTGTATGGAAACCATCGTGCTCCTGGGGGAATTCTCCGTTGTGGATACGGTCAG
>JBJEIK010000128.1:0-2164 GCA_051876975.1 Candidatus Methanomethylophilaceae archaeon | reverse complement strand
GCCCACCGAACCTCAGGAACCGACAGAACCCGTCGACCCGACCGATCCGCAGGAACCCGCGGAACCTGTCACACCCGGGGATCCCGTCGAACCCCAGGAACCCTCTGGACCCTCCGATACCGATGATCCCCCGACATCCTCCACGGATGTTCCCCCGTCGCCGAGTGACTCCACGGATATCCCCGGAAGCGAACAACCGTCACAGAATGAATCCGGGAATGGGAACGCGATGTCACCGGCCGTCGATGCCACCACGATGGCCTTCGGCGTGGCCACGGCCATAGGGTCGGTGATGGCGGGACTGATCGCCATGCAGATGAGACGCAACTGACGTCATTACACCTCAGCCGGACCCCGATACTCCCACTGAACACGGAGGTCCGGCGCAAACCCCTAATAATGGTGACGAGTAGTAAGACGCGAGAATCATGGCAGCGATCAGACTGGGAAAGAACCACCTGAGATGGTGTTACGAATGCAACCTGCCCATCATGGAGACCAAGGAGTGCCCCGTGTGCGGCTCCGCCACAGAGGAGATGGTCCTCACACCCCCGGCGGACTCCAGGCCCGCCTTCGAGCACGACATCAAGCTCATCAGGGACATCCTCGACCGCGACTACGGAGAGGGGACCGGAATGTCGGTCATCCCCGACGGACACGTGGTGATCCTCAGCAAGGCGCCCTCGCTGGACAGGATGGACGAGGTCGTCATCGACGGAGCGGTCATCGCCACCATGAGGTACGATATGGGCTCCGGATGGAAGTTCGTTGCCCGTATGCAGGGAGCCTACAGGATCGGGAAATGCTACACCAAGGGATACGTGGTCTGCGACCCCGGAGCGATACCCTTCGTCAGGGAGAGCAAGAACCTCATGGCACCCGGAGTCATCGATGCGGACCCCGGGATCAAGGAGGGCGATGAGATCATCATCGTCTCCCCCGAGAGGGAGGTCATCGCCACAGGTATGGCCAGGATGACCGGACCGCAGATGGTCGAGGCCGACAAGGGAGTGGCCGTGAAGACCAGGTGGTACAAACCCGAGGAGTTCAGGGACCTCTCCGACAAACCCCACACCTGGGACGATGTCGTCGAGGCTAACAAGGGTGTCATCGAGAAGAGGGTCGAGGAGGCCACAGGCTTCATCAGGAACACCATTGAGAAGAACAACCTCCCCGCGATCGTATCGTTCTCGGGAGGGAAGGACAGCCTGGCGTCCCTGCTTCTGACCATCGATGCTGGACTGGACCTGCCTGTGCTCTTCGTGGACACCGGATTGGAGTTCGATGAGACCGTCCAACATGTCCATGACGTCTGTGAGAGACACAACCTGAAGCTCATAGAGGAGAAGGCCCCCATCGATGCCTTCTTCGGGAACCTCGTCTACTTCGGACCCCCTGCGAAGGACTACAGATGGTGCTGCAAGACCAACAAGCTCGGACCGACGGTCGGTGCCATCACCAAGAACTTCCCCGATGGGGTCCTGTCCTTCATCGGACAGAGGAAATACGAATCGGAGGCCAGGAACTCCAAGCCCCGTGTGTGGAGGAACCCCTGGACACCCGGCCAGGTCGGAGCATCCCCCATCCAGAACTGGTCCGCGATGCACGTGTGGCTGTACATATTCTACAAGAAGGAACCCTTCAACGTGTGGTACACCCGCGGTCTGGACAGGATCGGTTGCTTCCTGTGCCCCGCATCGGACCTCGCGGAGTTCGACATCGTCGCCGGCAACAGCGCGAGATGGGACCAGTGGGACGAGTATCTAGACAAGTACATGACGGACCGCGGACTCCCCAAGGAGTGGAAGGAGTACGGACTGTGGAGATGGAAGAACGCCCCCAAGTCCATCAGGGAGGAGGTCCAGAGGGTCTCAGGCAGGGACATGTCCGAGCTCACCAAGCAGACCAAGGCCCCCGAGACCGGCCCCCTCACGATCAAGGTGCAGGAGGGATACTCACCCTGCGTCATCGGCTACAGCATAGAGGCCGCACTCTCCAGACCCATAAACCTGGAGGAGGTCATGCCCTTCGCACATGCGCTGGGATGGATCGTCGAGATGGACCCCAACGGGGAGTACATATCCGCCAACTACCTGACCATCTACAGAGAGGGATCCATCATATCCAAAGCTAATGTGGAGGACGACGCGAGGAGGGAGATGGA
>JBJEIK010000127.1:0-11883 GCA_051876975.1 Candidatus Methanomethylophilaceae archaeon | reverse complement strand
TGGATCCATGGGTTTTGATATGAATCGGAGTATATTTAAGCAGGATGGGTCAGAACGGGATGCGGAACCCATAACCGCCATCCCTGCGCTCCACAAGGCCCTTGTTGCACAGGTCCACGAACCTGTCGCGCCCCATATCATGGAACATCCCATCCGCATCGGACTCGCCCTTGGACAGAGAATACTTGAACTCACGCTCAAGTAACGCCTCCGGCTCGGCGATCATGATACCTTTCCCCAACCTGTCATCGGTGCAGGGTGTAGCGTACAGTCCCGCATCCCTCGCACGGGAGATGGCCTTGGCGGTGTCCGTCAGAGGGATGAACACACCTCCGTTGCGTGCGTGCGCATCGGCACCGATCTCACAGAGGGACTTCTTGAGCTTCATGATCGGGCAGGAGTCCTCCGACCTGTGGATCTCTATGTTGTAGACGGAGAGCGTGGCATCCGCCTGTGACTTCCTCACATCGCCCAGCGCATCACTGCTCCAGACGAGAGTGGCGTACTCGTTGACGGGATGGGGTGTGAGGGCGATCTCCATGAGCTGCTCCATCTCACGCTTGATGTAGCACCCGTGGTCGGTGTCGCATGTGGGTATCTTGGTGGCAGGTCCCGAGACAGACAGCTTGGTGGCACCCTTGCCGAACCTCTTGCGGGTCTGGTCGTAGATGTACTGGTCTCCGCCGTACAGGTTCCCCCATGCCTGGATGCCGGGGCCGTTGGGGGTGTCGATATCATCCCATCCCCAGATGGTACCGATGATGTAGGAGCTGTGGTCCCACGACATGGGTCCGCCATGGAGGATGTAGTCGCCCATGTTGTCACGGATGGACTTGAGGGTGATGAGCTCCTTCTGCTTGTCCACCGCCTCGACGGTGGCCTTGGCACAGAAGCTGTAGGAGGACGGATTGTCCTTGACCGAGAACCACGCCTTGCGACGGGCGGCGAGGACGTCGCCCATGCTCGGATCCTCATACGATGAGATGCATCTGTTGTAGGCATCCATCCATGCCTGTGCGTCCCTTTCGTCCAATGATGCCGTCACTTGACTTGGCAACTCCATTATGTTCGAGTACACCATCCTCACCTGTCTTACGGAAGAATGTCATCTTCCCCTCATGTCTGTATTCCACGTCCTTCATCTTCTGCGCCGCCGTCTCCAAATCCGCAAGCGTGACGCCCGTCTCGACGGTAAGGTCACGATTGGAAATCCAGCCAGCGTATGGGATGCACTCACGTATGAGCGAGAGGATGTCGTCCGTCTTGTAGCGCCAATGCATGATGTAGACCCAGATGCGGGTCGCCTCCTCCTCATCAGCCGCAAGGTACATCCTCCGACCCCATTCAACCTCTTCTATATTTAAATCGATGTCGGGTATCTGGCGCATCACCGCAGACACCTGTCTGAAGGTCGCCCCCGTCTCGAAGGATATCTCCGCCACGTTCACCCAGCTGTTCCTCTTCTCAAGGACAGCGAGACCGACATTCACTCTCATTCCATCACGCCTCATCATTTACCCCTTCCTGTTCTCTCCTCTCCCTTGTAGTCGCATGTGTCGCTGGCCCACACCTCGGGCCTGATGTCGCTCGGAGTGTTGACCTCGTTCTCCGATGCGGGGAGCACCTTGATCTGTGACACCATCTCCCCTGTGGAACTCTGTGCCGATTGAGGATAGCGATGCGACGTCAGGTTGTCCACTATTCTGTCCGCCAGCTCCTTCGCCACCCCCTCTATGGACCCCTTCTCCTTCAGGAGCTTGTTGAAGTCACGCTCCACCTCATGCAGTACGGGACGGACGAAGGGTCTCGGTGGCATGCCGTACTTCATCGTGTCCTTGTACAGCTTGTAGGTGTAGGCGTAGGGGTCCTTCAGGTTGTTGAACGTCCTCATGACCCACTCATACATGCGCCAGAACACATCTGTGCACTGGATCGTCTTCATGCCCTTGGCCGTCTGTACGGTGTGAGTGTACTTTGGCGACTTGATGTTCGGGTTGGCCGGACCTGTACCGAACTCCACGTACTTGGCGTAGGGTACATCGATCACGACCTTCCAGGGGGCGAGGGTGCCGTTCCTCATCAGGTCCAGCATCACCTCCTCCACCCCCTCCGCATCGAGGTCGACCTCCATATCGGCTCTGAATGTCGTCATATCTCCGCGGCGTCGTCAGCCTCACGCATGGACTGCTCGATTTCGTTCTTGTTGGCGTCGATGTCGCCATCCTCACGTCTGGCGGTTCCCTTCTCGGGAGGTCCGTCACCGTCTCCGGGAACGATTCCACCCACCATCATCCCATGGGCCATCTTCATCTGGCCTGCAGGGTCCAGGAGACCCTGTGCCCTGAGCTCCGCCTCGGTCATGATCTGATCGAGGGGCTTCTCACCGTATCTGAACTCACCGTCGATGAACTCGAAGGGGATTCCCAGCTGTTTCATACCCTGTGCCACCTGGATGCCGTCGATCATCTTGCGTGTGTCGGTGTACGCCTTGGACGGCCTGCCTGAGACCAGCTCCCAGTCGGTTATCATGGGGAACTTGGACAGCACCCATGCACACGCCCTGTCCAGCTTGTTGTACATCTTCAGCAGGTACCTGTCGAAGATGGTGATCTGCTGTGACTCGTTGTTCATTCCACCGCTGGACTCCACATCGCCCACGAATATGTTCGGAAGGCATCCGTGTGCGCACATACGGTCACGTATGTCGTTCTTGGTGGCGATTGCGTCCTGTCCCGACTCCACACCCATGTCCAGCGCCTGTGCGTCCATCTTGGGCACACCCGGTGCGGCAGGGGGAAGACAGACGATGGGGATGGTGTTGGTGTTCTTGGCCAGCACATCGGCGATACCCTTGGAGATGGTCTCCGCATCCTCCTCGTTGAATCCGGGCAGGATGAGGATCTTCCTGACGTATCCGTACTTGTACTTCTTCAGGAAGTGCTTCTCGATGTAGTGGTACGTGAGCATGTCGTCCTCGATATCGAACCAATGCGGGACACCGTAGGTCATGGAGGGATTGAACCACTGGTCCTGATACACCTCGTCGATCGTGTACAGCAGGTAGTCTCCCGTACCGCCGTAGTTGGACCCGATCTGATATGCGGCGAACTGTATCTCGTCACCCTCCTCGGTGTAGGCGTTGACCGCACCCTCCGTCTGATCGAGGGGTATGAGAGTACGCCTGTCCTTGAATGTGAATCCGAACTCCGTTCCGAGACGACCCGTGTCATCGAAAAGCTGTTTGACGAACTTGGGGTCCTGAACGATGAACTCAAGAGGCACCTGCTTCTGCATGGAGCCCTCCTCGTCCACGATGTCACCGGTCACACAGAGGAGGTATGCCTGGTTGTCCTGGTACTCCAGGGACGCATAGGAGAACAGTACGTCCTCCAAGGACTGCCTCTCGTTGGCCTTATCTAGGAAGGATGTTCCATCAGGACGGGTGAAGTAACGTTTCTGGGACTCATCGGGCCTGCGGAGACGTTTGCTTCCGCATCTGGAGCATTTCTGGATGAAAAATTGGGACTCATGCCCGCAATCCTCGCACTTGAACGCGAACTTGGGCTTGAGTATGAAGCCGTATCTGGTGAGCTCGATGCATGCCCTCATGATGATGGTGGACAGTATCGACACCTCACCCCTGTACCAGTCCATGATGGCATACATGTACCAGTGATTCGATAGGTTACTGGACTTGTACCACATGTTCGAGGGACGCTCGGTTCCCTCGATGGACAGGGTGCGATGCACCTGGAGCCCTTTGTTCACTGCTGAGAATGTCTTGTCGGCACTGATGTCGAATACCGGAGCTCTCGGCTGGGGTACCGACACCTGTGGTGCCGTCGATCTTCTGATTCCTGATATCCGAACCATCTGGTCACCTTTCAATCATATGTGGAGAACACACGTCTGCATTTATTCCTAGTGGGGGTCATGACCTCGACAGGACTGTCCAACCCTGCCTCAATCACCATTCCAGCTCCACTTCCGAAGATACCTTCCATACCGTACCTAATACTGTCCATACAATTCAGTACAAGAATATCATTGGCAAAGAATGTATGTGCTTCGTCTACCGTGAGATCGTAGACAAATTCAAAACGGGTCGTCTCCTCAACAGAGACGACCTTAATAGGTTTAATTGCAATTGTGTTTTTTGTAAGATCTATAAGAGTTTGCACAAGATCTACTGCAACATTCGGACTTGCAGTATTTGTTCCTGACAAAGGTTTTGCCACAGCATTTACAAACAAGTTCAACGTCGTCGACCCCCGACGCTCTTCTAGCAGCTGATTTGCATGCGTTGGAACAGTACTTATTGGCACCGAATGGTTTGCATGAAAACTGCTTCCCGCAGTATTCGCAGACATAGTCCTTTGGTTGCATGTTCTCTGCAACCTGTTTTCCATGCTCGACATGCCATTGGTGTCCTTCCTCTGAAGCATGCCACTCCCTGCATTTGTCCTGGATCCAAGAGTCCCCACGCATTGAATCTCCTCTTTCTGCCCTTCTCTCATCAGTCCAGGGGTGTTCCTGTGCATGTTCTGTAGGAGACACACAGGCGAGATTGGAGATGTCATTGTTGAGGGGGTTCCCGTCGATGTGATGTATGAGATATCCTTCGGGGATGGGTCCGTTGTATTTGACCCAGATGTATCTGTGAAGGAATTTCTCTCCGTTGGGGTTTGTAGAGTTCCTGTAGTATACTCTCTGGTCTCTCTTATCGCTATCGGGGTATCTGTACCAGGCATATCCGTCATACATGATGCGCTCTGCCTTTTTACAGTCTCCATATGGTCTACCTTGTTTGGCACACATTGAATTACCTCCATCCCTTCGGTAATCTCAAACATGTACTTTAACCCATCGGTAGTGGTCAAAGGATGATCCGCAGTTCCCTCCAAAATCGTTCCATCTTCAAGGGTCATCCTCCATATCCTTGCAGGTTCAGGACGGGTTATCCCACTGGCCAAGACCTCGCGATAACCAAGATGGGTCAACACCATGTCTCCTACCTTGGTATCCTCTATTGGAACCTCTCCATGGTCAGTAAGGACCATCGTACCGGCCACCAGACAGTGGTCGGCCTCCTTGATGGGCCTGTCGAGGAATTTACCGTCCTTATCCTGATCATAGCAGTACTGACTCAGCTCCATCATGACGTTCTTGCACTTGGTGGCATGGACGATCATATGGAATGACTGGACCCTCTGGATACCGTTCTTCAGGGAGTCGGAACCCTTCATGGCGGACCTGATGTTGGGCAGAACATAGTACTTGTACTGGGGCTGTCCACGCTCGTCCGGGATCATGTCACCCGCCTCGTCGACGATCAACTCCTTGAACCCCATCTTCAGCTCGTAGATGGACTTGGGGTCGGCACAGTCGGCGATGATGGTCTCATTCTGGTACCCCATCTCCGTGATGCGCTTGGCTATCTCGAAGTTGGGCATACCACGCTCATACATCTCGTCGAAGATCCAGAGCTTGCGGGAATCAATATCCACCGCCATGGCGACAAACGCATTGTACGATATGGAGAAACCGAAATCGAGACCGAAGGTGAACTTCAGCTTGGGATACTGCTTGGCCACCTCCAGGATATCGAAGTCCTGCTCCTCCCAGTCCTCATAGACGAGACCTTCGGAGACACCCCAATCACCGTCACAGACGATGCGTGCGAGACGGGGGCAATCCCTCTCCATCTCATGGTACCTCTCAAGGTCATCGGGTCCGAGCCACCTGTTGCAACGATATGTAGTGGTCATTGCGAGGACGTTCTTATGGGGTGTATCGAAGAACCTGGACTTCAGCCAATGCTTGTCCGACCAAGGGTTGAATGTGATGGTCACTGACTTCCACAGGTGGTACTGCGGATCCAGATAACCACGGATGGACATGACGACCCTCTCGAAATCATCGTAGTTGGTCATCTCCGATGCCTCCTCGAACCACACCCAGTTCAGATATCCGCAACGGACCGCGATGGATGCGATCTTCTGGGAGTCATCGAGACCACGGAAGTGGATCTCCTGCCATGTGCTCTCATCGTTGGGGTCGCGCTTGAATGTTATCCTCAGGGGGTTCGTGGTGTGTGTCCAGTATCTGGTCACACCCAGACGGTCTATCGCCCAGAGCAGGTCGGTGTAGGTGGAGTCCCTGAGGGTACCGTAGACCTTCCTGACCACGAGCGTGTTGGACATCGGGTACTTCATCATGTGATGGATGTGCCAAAGGGCAGCGGTCTTGGACTTACCGCTACCCTTCGACCCCTTTATCACACGGTAGAACTTGTGTGACCTCCAGTACTCTTCGTACCCGTCGCAGATGATCTCAGAGAGCCTGACCTCGCCCATCAGCAACTACCGTCATCGTAGATGGGGATGCCTTCCATGGCATCCGGCTCATCATCGTCTTCCTCGTCGTAGACCTCGTCCTCATCGGTACCGATGTCGTCGATGATGCGGGGCACATCCATTGTGACCTCGGACTCAGTGGGCGGTGTGTAGCCTCCGTACTTCATCAGGAACTCGGCGGACTTGAGGTCTCCGTTGGCGGCACCCAGTGCCATCCTGAGGATGATACGGGACTTGAGGTCCGTGTTCATAGTGGCCAGCGTCTGGACGGAGATGTCCCCTCTGATCTCCTCCGTCTCGCCCTCGTTGAGGGGGGAGTCCAGCACCAGTCCGATTATCTTCTGCAGGTCCGCCCTGGACCTTTTGCGTCTTGCACGGTCGAGATCGATCTGAAAATCCTCATCATCCATGACATCACCTTCTGAGAACACCATCCTCGGCGAGCCTGCCGAGAGGCGTCACATGATGGCACACAGGGCAGTAGTACGGCATGGCCTTGATGTTCATCTCCATGCTGACACCACAGGGGCACTTATAGGGGGTGTTCGGGGCATCCATGACGGGGTCACCGTTGATGCCCTCCTGATAATAATCGAAGTAGAACTTCTCGGGGTACTCATGGAGGGCCCATTCCCTAGGGTCCAGCCTGTAGTCGCCCTTGGTGGCACGGTACTTCTCCATCTCGTCCGCATCACCGGTGCTTGAGCACATCCTCTGCACCTTCTCGGACTCCTGTTTGTACAGTGAGAACCGTGCCTTGTTCACAGCCTCCGCATCCACGTGCTTCAGCAGGAGGGGAGAGTCGGCGACGCGTGCGTTCGTGAAGAGATCACGCATGACGTACTTCGATATCCCGTCTCTGAAGGATTCCTGTGCGCGTGTAACCATGATTTATAATATAATATGGTGCCGTATAAAAAGGATACTCTCCTGCATGGTCCCGTAGCAGGAGAGTAGGGTCGTGAGACCCGGCGGTAGATACCCATCTTGTAGGAGGGTACCACCGATATCAGTGGTGTGGTACTTAATCCTTCCTCTCGTCGCGGGGGATGTCGGAGACCTCACACACCTTCTCGCCCGTGAGGGCGTTCTTCAGGACGAAGGGATAGGTGGCATCCTTGCCGTACCCGAGCCAGACAGTCTTATAGGCGGCCTTGTGGGGGTGCATGCCGATATATCCCGACGGAATACCCGCCTCGGCATCAGCCTTCTGGATGCGCTCCTCCATGATCTCACGGAAGGACTTCTGAACAGCCCCGGAGTAGGGTCTGAATCCTGTGAACATATTCAACTGCTGAGGTGTGAATGCTCCGGTCTTTCTGAGGTTGGCAAGCTGTCCGAGTGTAAGGTCGCTGTTGAACATACGGGACACGGCAACAGGGTCATCCTTGATGGACTCGTATACCGCACCTATGTCGGGATCTGCGATGGAACGTCCGCGCATGAAGTTGTTGCCTTCATTATCAGTCAGACGGAGCCACCCATTGGACGTCTTGATGGGCTTTGTGGGAGTCTGATCCCATTTCCTTCCATTCTGCAAGAGGGTCCACATCAGCCCGTTCATATTTCCACCCTCGTCAAACAGATCTCCCTCGTTCTCAAAATTGATGCCTCCGAGCAGGTTGAGCTGTCCCATATCCGTAGGGTTGAGACGCTGAGGGGGCTGTCCAGGAGTTACAGGGGCATTGGCCGTGTTCATGTACCAGTTGGCGTAGAGCTCCTTGAGTGCTGCAAGGGACAGGTCCTGAGGACGGATGCCTTCGGGCAGTGCCGTGTATCCGGGGATACCCTGATTCTCAGCGACACGCTGATTCCAAAGCGCGACCGCATCATTGAATCCGCCCTTCCCAAAGAACTTCTTGTCCGCATTGGTGTTGGCAGGGTACAGCGGTCTGCCATAGGAATCATATCCGACGATACTTGTTCCATGGATCGCTCCGGGTGCGACAGCCTGGCCCGTCTTCAGGACGGTGTCATCTACAAGGGCCTGTTTCTCCTCAGGAGTGTATGTTTGAGAGGGCATATTGGCACTTGTGTTCAGACGATCTGTATTGGTCCCGGAAAGGCTTGAAAACTCAGGTTTGATGTGAGTGGTCGCTCCCTCAGAAACAAGACCGGAATGTTGGGACAGATCTGTGACGGGCATCTGAGGACTATCGGAAACGATCTTTCTCTGATCCAGCTTCTGAGCTGCTACATTACCCTCAGGAGTGCTCATATCTATGGGCCCTGCACCAGGAGCTGCTCCCTCTCTAAGGACCTGCCCGATGCTTCCGCCACTGTCCATGAGTGTACCTTCCTCCTTGGAAGGGAACTTCCGGATGAGGTCTTGCTTCCTCTCCTCTTCCTTTTGGTAGTCCATATCCTTTACTTTTCTTTCGCCTTCTTTGAGAAGCTCGTTAAGACGCTTATCCTCTGCCTCCTCCTCAGGCGTCTTAATCTTCTTAGGCTTCTTATCTGAGGCCTCAACTTTTCCGGATTCCGCAGCCTTCGCCTTCTGGTCAAGGTATTTGCCGGAGTCATCACCGACTTTCACACTGGAGGCATTACGTTCTTTCTCCTGAGCCTCCTCTCTCTTCCAAGCCTTCCTGTCGATACCCTTCTGCGCATCGAAGAACTCCTTCATCTGCTGCTTGTGCATCTCACGGGACTTGGCAAGCTCATACATATCGGGCAGGGCGTGCGCTTCTGCGAACATCTCCCTCGCCGTCGGCATAACAAACGATTTGCTCATATCATTCACCTTTGCCTTGGGGAACTCGGGTTCCTCAGGTTCATCATCCTCGTCGGGCTCCTCGTCCAGAAGCTCCTTCTCCTTCAGGGCACCTTTGATGTACCCCAATGCTTCATCGAAGTTGCGGAAATAATCTCCATGGAGCTTGAACGGATGCCCGTCCACGAGCACATAGGGGTTCCATGCATCGCATCCGCAATCGTGCTCGTGCTCGATGGCGATGTTCTTGTACACATAGATGGTGTGCGTGTGTTCCTTCTCGGACCCGATGTCCTCACGGAGACTCTTCTTCTCCCACTTGTCGAGGTCATCGGGCAACTTTATCTTGCCCATGTTCTCGATATAGGCCTGTTGCTTTTAAAAGAAAAGGGTTAAGAGGTTTGGTCCATCCGTCAGTAGATGGAGTATGTGGGGTTGGTGCCCGGACATCTCTGACAGGGCTCGAAGGACTCCACGACCTTGTACTCCGCTCTGGCGCAGTCGGACTCGATGATGAGCCTGGAGCCGTCGAAGGCCACGTTGGTCACGTCGCGAATCTCGGTCGTATACCTGTCGCGGGGCTCGCGCACATCCACCTTGAATGTGATGCGGAACACGGGCCCGTCTACAGTGGACCTGAGGGTTATCACGGTCCCCCTCTGGACCGCGGATGTCTCCGCACGGCCCTTGGCCACGGACATGGAACGGAACGCTCCCGCGATCAGGCGTGCGTTGTCGACCAGGATGGGGAGCATGAGGCTCACCCCTTGGTCACGACGATCAGCGGTATGGTCACTGCGCTGTTGGTGCGGGACCAGATGCGGACCTCACCGTACACGGTCTCGCAGTCGGGTGCGAACCTTCCCGACACCATGTCCGCCCTTGAGAACGCCACCTGTGCGTAGTCCTTCTCCGTCACCCCCGTCAGGGAGATGGAGCCCATGTAGGGGTAGTCGGGGTCGTCCACAGAGGTCCATGAGGAGCACATCCTGTCGGTGAACACGAGGGGCTTGGCACCCATGGTGTCCTTGATATTCTGGAGCTGCTCCTGCACGGTACCCTGTGTGATATCCAGGTTGTCCAGTGCGCTCAGGTCGGTGATAGGATGGGTGGACGCGATGACCTTGCCGTTGTTGTCGGACTGCAGGATCATGCCGTGGGCGAGGTTCTGCTGGAGGATGGAAGTGGCCGCACCGTGAACGGTGTCCTGCTTCCCGTCGAGGAAACCGTCGATCTGCTCGATGGTGTACCTGTTGTCTATCTTGGCCTGCAGGTCCTCCCTCATCTCCTCCACGACACCTGTCTGGACGGGCCTGGTGGAGCCGGGTATCAGGACGTCGTCGGCGATGGCCATGTCTTCCACGACCCATGCCCTGCCGTCCCATCTGTGGTACTGCATGTCCTGTGTGGAGTACAGCACGGTGCCGACCTCCGCGGAGTCGGGCAGGGACTTGACGGTACCCATCAGGACACCCTGTACAGTGGATGATACCACTCCGTCGACGGACAGGTCGGAACGGATGAGATGGACCTTGGACGAGGGGTCGATATAGTACGTGATGAAGTCCCCGTCATAGGTGAACTGGATGCCCGCGACAAGATAGTCAGGGCTGATGGCGTTGGTGGCGAATGTACCGCCCTCGATGAAGTTGACACAGTCCTCGGACTCGACGGGGCCCTGGAAGTTACCGCCTGTGATGGACAGCTCGATCTGGTCGACAGCCTCGATGGGGTTGTTCTGGGGATTGGCCTCAAGGAACGCCCTCTCTCCTGCGAAGATACCGCCCGTGATGGTGCACTTGATAGGCAGTTTCGTGGAATGCTGGCAGATCGCGAGCGCAACACCCGTGGTGGTCGACCCGTTGCCGTTGCCGATGAGGCTGTATGTGCCTGTGGCCTTGATGCTTCCGCCTGCGACCACGACCTCTCCGGCACGGACCTCTATTCCAGTGTCTCCGCTGATGTTTCCGCCCGTGATGAACAGATTGCCTCTCTGAGGCCAGTAGATGGCGACGGACTGATGCTTGGCATCATCGGATGCCTTCAAGGTACCTCCCCTGACGGTACATGCACTGTCGAAATACGCTTCGGAGCCATTTCCCGCGATGCAGAACGCCGCTTCCGTGGCGGTCATGTCGGCCGAGGTGTCCAGGGTACCATATCTGCCCAGGAAGACACAGCTGTGACCCGAGTCGGTCAGCTCAAGTGTGGATGCGAGTATGGCGTTCGCGGCTGTGGCGCTGTTCTTCAGTCCGACCCTGATACAGGGCTGGTTCACGGCACGCATCCTACCGTTGGAGAGATATACGGTCGCGCCGTCGCTGATCGTAAGGGGAGTCGTCCCGTCGGGAGCGCTCCATGTGAATCCTCCGAGGTCGAATCTCAGGAGTTTTCCGGCGGGGATCACGACCCCTTCGGAGAAATCCGACTCCAGTTCGATGGTTCCGCCGTTGATGGCTTCATCCACCATGCTCTGCAATGTAGACATGGTCTGAATATCGGGAGGTAAGTATAAAAGAGTGGCACCCGAAGCAGGGCACGGGTGCCTGAGGTAATAAACACCGCACAAAGAGACGCCGGCACACCTACATGGGCGGGGCGTTATTTGAAACTTACCATCTGACGAATGGGCTGAGGAATCCCGCCAGCACGAGATGCGGTTTCTTCAGATAGATCTTCATCCACGCCTTGTCGTGGCCCATGGTTCCCGTGGTCCAGTAGTCGTACGCATGCCCGAATTCGTGCCAGAGCACGCCCTTGCAGGTTATCTTATGCTTCTCATAGTGTGTGTCCACGTTGATGGTCATGATTATA
>JBJEIK010000126.1:0-2172 GCA_051876975.1 Candidatus Methanomethylophilaceae archaeon | reverse complement strand
CGATCACCCTTCTCCGACCTCTCCTATATAGATATACATTATAGGAAGGGGGAGGATCTTTTCATCCGCCCGTGAACGTCGCGGCTATTGTTATCGTCCATCCGACCGCGGTCAGGAACAGTCCCGCGTTCCACCTGTTCACACCCAGGTACCTCTCCATCCTGAATCCGATGAAGAACAGGCATATTGATGAAAGGCAGGATGCCACGGTCAGGGCGATGTCGATGTCCCCGATAAGGAGCAGGGGTACGACTATCGGAACCGTTGTCAGGATCGTTATCAGGAAGCATGCGATGGCGCTGTCCCTCATTGCCCTCCTGTCGCTCAGACGCTCGGACTCGCTCTCGACAGTTTTAGAGAGGATGTCCTCGCAGATCCTCCTCTCGTCCTCCGGATCCAGGATGTCCAGAGGCGTCCCGCTGAACTCGTCCAGCATCATCTCCACCTTCCTATCGTACGGAAGGTCGCATGCGGACATTATGCGGACGAACTTCCTCTGGTTGAAGACGTCCACCATGTAGAACACAACAGCATCTATCAGCCCCCATGTGAAGTTCATGCCGATGATCAGGATGACGAGGTTCAGGGTGTCGGTGTACCTGAGGATACCTATCCTGGCCGCGGTGACGTATATCAGGGCCATGATGAACCCGTAGAGGACCTCCTGTATGGCCAATCCGGGTCCCGTCTTCCTGACTATTCCCCTGAACGGGTTATGTTCCATGCATCTTGATTCCGATACCCGATATAAGCAGGTTCACACGCGGTTTCGGAGTATATGTGGCCTATATCGGAGTATATACTTTGTATATTCTACAATAAGGAAATAAATATCTCCGTAGGAAATTAACAATTGTTTTATCCTGATTAGGAAAACATTATCGGTTATGGTTATATTTGGTTTCGATGATTCAGGTGATTGGTGCAAAACCATGGATAAGAAGATTATCGCAGTTGCGGTAGTTGCCATTATCGTTGTTGCAGCCGTGGGAATCTACTTTGTTTCCCAGGATAACAGTGACGACGAGAAAGACACCTACAGCATCGTTGCCAGAGTTAACTCCGAGGGTTCGGGAGTCTTCCTGAATGCTGGAGAGAACCCCTCTGATTACATTGAGATCGTCAGTCAGAAGCCTGCCGACGGCACACCCTATCTCGGTGAGGCCCCCAGGTATGTCGTCCTTCACCCCGAGGCATGGGGAGGGAAGGTCTTCGGAGATCCCGGAGTTGCAACCATCCAGCATGTCCAGCTCGGTGAACTCGCAGCAGCAATGGGACTCAATTTTGAGATGTATATCGCAGGATCCACACTCAAGAATGATACCCTTTATTACAACCCCGGTGTCGGAAGCTATGCAGCTTACGCAACCGCAGTTTCCACCACACCCATGACCGGAGAGTTCATCTGGGAGGCTCAGTACTCCGTAGCGATGGAAAACGGTCTCGTAGGACTCGTCACCACCAACGATCTGTTCCCCGATCACACCTGCTGTGTCATCGCTGGAAACAACTCCTTTATGGAGAAGAACACCGATCTCACCGTCCGCTTCCTCGCAGCTTATGTCGAATCTGTCAACAAGATGTCCGCTGCACTCGCAGACCCTTCATCCCAGGCATACGCCGACCTTGTTTCCGTCGGAATGGACAAAGTTGCAATGCCCGATGGAATGACTGATGCTCAGAAGAAGAATGCAATCGAGAGCGCACTTGGAATCGTCACATACCTGTATGCTGACAACAACTCTTCCAAGCCTCTGACCGCACTTGAGGCAGACATCTCCAAGCTTATCAGTGACTTCCAGGCCAACGGAAATCTGTCCGCCGATGCAGTCAGCAAGGCTGGTTTCAGCAGTGCAGATGCAGCCGCAGCCGCACTCGTCAACGGCGACTACCTTGCCAAGGCACTCGCAAGCGACTACCAGAAGGCAGATGGAACCGACAAGATCACAGTGGCAGTCATCAACGGTGATATCCATCAGATCGCCATCCACTATGGAATGACCCTTGGAATCTTCAAGGATTACGGACTCGAAGTGACCCTGTCTTCACAGACCGGTGGGCCAGGAGTTTATGGAGCGATGGCCAATGGATCCGCACAGTTCGGATTCCTCGGTGCACCCCCGATGACCACCAACGCTATCAACAACGGCGCTATTGCCACCGCATAAGAAG
>JBJEIK010000125.1:0-2185 GCA_051876975.1 Candidatus Methanomethylophilaceae archaeon | reverse complement strand
TATCGCGGCCTCGGATAGGACAAGTCCGGATACCGACGAACGGGACGCTCCGATCATCCTCAGGACGGCGTACTCCTTCCTGTTCTCGAACACATAGAGTGAGAACAGCGCTATCAGGACGACGGCGGCCATGAACACGATGGTGACCTGGAACAGGTCGATGAACCCGATGAGGGAACCCATCCTGCCGGTGATGTCGGATATGACCTCGCTGGACCTGACGATGTCCACGGGATTTGTCTTGAGATTCCAGACCAGGAGATCGAGGTCGTAATCGTCCGCTGCCTTCACCAGGACGGTGGAGACCTGTGTGTCGGGATCCACCTTTCCGGCTTCGGATGTGGGTTCGGCGTACTTTATGGCCTCCCTCAGGGTGTCCATGTCCATGTAGACGGTGGTATCCGCACCGGTACCGGAGGGACTGAGCTTCGCTGCGACATCGAACTGGTGTCCGAAGAACGTGACCTTCAGTCCGTCGGGGTAGATGGATGGGTAGATCTCGCTTCCCACGATGATACCCTCGTCCGCATAGGTCTCGGCGATCCAAGGGGTGATGGTGAAATCGGTCTCGGGATCGAAACCGATGATCTGCACCATGAAATCACAGCAGTCCGCATCGGGGATCGATGTCAGGAAGAGTTGCGGAGAATACTTCTCGACACCTTTCGTCGAGGCGACGATATCCACTATACCGCGGTCCATGTAGAAGGTTGAGGGCTCTCCGCTGATGAGGACGGATTCCTCCTCGTCACCGTATCCGAGCGGGACCACCATTATGTCCGCTCCGAGTCTCAACTCGACCGCATCGGCACCGTTGTTCAGACTGACGTTCAACAGGGAACCTGCGAGGAGGGCGAATGCCAGCACCGCCACGACCCCGACCATTCCGACCGTCCTGGCCGGTCTCCCCTTGAGATCCTTCAGGGACACCTTGGCGATCATTCGTTTTCCTCCGTTTCTGCCCTACCAGGCACTTCCGACCGCCATTTGACAGCCAGTAATTCTACATTATTCATATAGGAAATTGAAGAAAAGATGTCGTATTTATTGTTTACCTACAAAAAAGACAAGCAAGAATAATTTGAAAACTATCGGAATCGGAAAGATCGTACCCGCTTCCGAAAATTCTCATCTGAATAATATTGTCAACTTACTTTTTATATCATCATTATTTCCACTATTTCGATAGGAAATAAGTATAATTCCTGGAGGCAGTAAAATGAGCAACATTTCCGCATGGTTGATGGAGGATCCGTCGAAGAATAAGACCTCCTCGACCTCCTCGCGCAAAGGTGGCTTCAGGTACGATCCCGAAAACAAGTACCACAGGATCACCAAACAGGTCATCTGCGCGATCATCTCCCTTGTGGGGCTTTACATCATATGGGATGTGGCCTCAATCCTGATCAACAGAAACATCGTCCCCACTCCCTTGGAAACCTGGGATGCTTTGGTGTACTTCGTAACAAACGGAGATCCACTTGTCGGAGGTACCATCGGAAAATACGTCTCCGCAAGTTTCGGAACCCTTCTCAAAGGATTCTTCCTTGCACTCATCGTCGCATATCCCTTCGGACTCCTCCTGGGAACATGCAAGACCTTCAGGGAACTCAGCAACCCTGCAATCAACGTACTGAGGCCCATCGCTCCTGTGGCATGGGCTCCCATCCTGGTCATCCTGCTCAACTCCGGAACCAGCGGAGCCATGATGGTCGTCTTCATCGGTGTCTTCTTCCCACTGCTCACGAATGTCGTGTTCGGTGTGACCAAGACCGACAAGAACTGGATCGATGCCACGAGGACCCTGGGGGCAACGAAACTCCAGACGTTCCTTAAGGTCACCATCCCCGCATCCGTTCCATACCTCATGACCGGAATCAAGACCGGAGTCGGAATCGGATGGATGTGTATCGTCTCCGCCGAGCTTTACGCATCCACTGTCGGTGGAATGGGTAACTTCATCACCAACATGGCGCAGCTCGGAGCATGGCCCTATGTCTACGCAGGTATCGTGGTCATCGGTATCCTCGGACTGATCACCGTCTCCGTGGTCGAGATCCTCAACAGATTCGTCGACAAGAAATGGGGGGCAGAGGAATGAGCTTCAAAGACTGGTTAACAGAGGATCCTTCAAAGCCCAAAAAGCCGAAGACCAGAACGACTGGAACGACTGACGAGAACGGAG
>JBJEIK010000124.1:0-2190 GCA_051876975.1 Candidatus Methanomethylophilaceae archaeon | reverse complement strand
GTTGGTCAGAACGATTGGAGGATGGTGATCTTCTGTCTGTCCCCGGCTTCTTCGAGTCCGGAGCAGTCCCCGATCATCTTCCCGATCTTTATGACCGGATACGGGGCGACGGGCTGTCCGTCATCTCCGCTTAGAGGCGTCGGACCGAAGAATATGCAGAATGCGCCGGGTCCGGGCCAGTATGCGATGTCTCCGGTCTCCAGCTGTGTGGTGCGCCCCTCCTTCGGGAGGATCACATCAAGCGGGAGTTCGCCGTACATCATTCCGCCGAGCATGTTGATCTCGACGGTAAGGCGGTTTGAGAGCCAGATGGCATTGGAGATGTCGGAGTCGTCAAGCTCTCCGGGGAACTCCCCGTTCCTGGTCCTGACGGTAATCCTGCTCGCCATGATGCCACCTGACTCGTTGGAGAATCAGTTCTTCCTCTCGAAGAGCTGGCGGATCTCTTTTCCGGTGATCTCGAGCTGGAGCTTCTTCTCGTCTGCCTCCATCTTCTTGAGGTTGACGAGTCCTGCGTCCCACTCGGCCCTCCACTGGGTCTTGAAGGTTCCGTCCTCGATCTCCTTGAGGATGGACTCCATTCCCTTCTTGGACTCCTCGGTGACGACGCGTGCCCTCCTGGTCATTCCACCGTACTCGGCGGTGTTGGAGACGACGTCCCACATGAGCTCGAATCCGCCCTTGTTGATCAGGTCGACGATGAGCTTTGTCTCGTGGAGGACCTCGAAGTAGGCCATCTCCGGGGGATAGCCGGCCTCGGTCAGGGTCTCGAATCCGCGCTTGATGAGCTCGGTCTGTCCACCGCAGAGGACTGCCTGCTCTCCGAAGAGGTCGGTGTAGGTCTCGTTGTCGAAGGTGGTCTCGAAGACACCTGCGCGGGTGGATCCGAGTCCCTTTGCGAGTCCGAGTGCGATCTTCTTTGCGTTTCCGGTGACATCCTGGTAGACGCAGATGAGAGCGGGGACTCCGAATCCCTCTGTGAACATGACCCTCTCCATGTCTCCGGGGGACTTGGGTGCCATCATGATGACATCGACGTCCGCAGGGGGGACGATGAGCTTGTAGGTGATTGCGAATCCGTGTGCGAACTCGAGTGCGGCACCCTTCTTGAGGTTGGGCTCGACGTACTGCTTGTAGATGTCGGGCTGGATCTCGTCGGGGAGCAGCATCATGACGACATCTGCGTCCTTGACCGCGTCACCGAACTCTGCGACCTTGAGTCCGTCCTCTTTGGCCTTGTTCCAGGATTTTCCGTCCTTCCTGGCTCCGATGGTGACATCCATTCCGGAGTCGTGGAAGCAGAGTGCCTGTGCCCTTCCCTGGGATCCGTATCCGAGGACGGCGACTTTCTTTCCGTCGAAGACCTTCAGGTCTGCGTCATTGTCATGGTAAAGCTGCATGGTTTACACCTATGGGGTGACGAACGGTACATAGTACTTATAATGTCGCGCGCGTGCGTATCAGGTTGTCGAATGCATATTTTCGCACAATGGATGTAACTTTTCACATCATCCAGACGGAGTTGGATGGATGCAACCCACATAATGCTTAAAAGTGTACAGCAGATGTTTGATTATGTCTGAGGAAGTCAAGCGTGAGAACTTCACCGGTAAGCTGGGATTCGTCCTCGCTGCCGCGGGTTCTGCCGTCGGTCTCGGGAACATATGGCGTTTCCCGTATCTGGCGGAACAGTACGGAGGTGGGATTTTCCTCCTGGTCTACATAGTGTTGGTGGTGACCTTCGGTTTCACCCTGATGCTCACGGAGGTCACATTGGGGCGGCGTACCGGCAAGTCCTGTATCGACGCCTTCAAGAACCTCAGTAAGAAACATGCCTTCATCGGATGGTTGGCCGCTTTGGTGCCGGTCATCATCGTACCATACTATTGTGTCATCGGCGGATGGGTCATGAAGTATTTCGCCGAGTTCGCCGTCGGAAGCGGTTCCGTGGCCGCAGGGTCCGGTTTCTTCGGGGATTTCATCTCCTGTTCGCTCCCCGGTATCTTCGACAGCCCCGTGGTCTGGTTCCTGCTGTTCGCCGCACTGTGCGTCCTCGTCGTTGTATTCGGTGTCGAGAAGGGGATCGAGAAGATCAGCAAGGTCCTGATGCCCGTCCTCCTCGTTCTGATGATATTCATCGCCGGTTAGGATTTGAAATAAAATAAAATTCAAAAGTTAGTTCTTCTATAC
>JBJEIK010000123.1:0-2191 GCA_051876975.1 Candidatus Methanomethylophilaceae archaeon | reverse complement strand
TGAGCTCCGCCTCCCTGGCCGTCTTCTCCGAACACCTGGAGAACCCCTCCCTTCCGGAGAATCCGGAGTAGAACGAGTCCAGTTCCGACCTGCGGCTCAGATATTCGTCCCTGATCCTCGAGGAGACGACGGCATGGTCCCTGAGACGGTCGTAGGCTTCCGCCACCGAGGCTATCGTGTCCATGGCCTGCTCGATGCCGACATAACCAAACCCGAGTCTGTCAGATACGTCCCTGACGCTCCCCTCGTACGAGGATATGAACGTCTCATCCCTGGATTGAACGGATGGATTGGATGACGGACGCCTCCTAAGTCCGAACGCAGCCACCACGGCACCGACCGCGGAAAGCACGAGGGCGAAGGGCGTCACGACGGATGCCACGACACCGAGTACGATCAACGCCAATCCCGCGACCAGGAGGGCCTTGGAACCTCCGCCCCCTGTGCGGACCTGTTCCTCAGCAGGTTTTGATGATTCCGACCTGTACCTGCCGCGCCCGTCGATGATGTCATCCATCCTTCCGCGTATGCCGGCGACGACATCCGGGTCCGCACCACGCATGGCCCCCTTCAACCTGTCGACCTCGGCCCTGTCCGCATCCAGATTCGATCTGGCATTCCTGACATCGGCCTCCAGGGCGACGGCCCTATCGGAATCGGACCTGGACACACGACGGAAGTCGCCGAGGGCATTCAGCTCATTCCTCGCCGATGAGAGTCTGCGGTAGTTCTCCCTCTGGGATTCGTACAGGGCGGCGACCTCCGAATCCCTCCGTGATGCCTCGGCATCGCGTCCGGCTTCCTCCAGATCCCTCTTGAGGGAATCCCTCCTCTCTGCGAGGGTCCCGTAGGACTCCGCCGAAGACCTTAGCCTCGCTATATCCGAATCGACGGCCGATATGCGACCATCCAGGGAGTTCAGTTCGGAGGGGGACCTGCCGGTCTTGCCGACCTTGGAGTCCACCCTCTCCGAGATGTAGTCCATGGCCGACGGCATCCCATCCCCTCCGGGAACCGACAGGAACCGGGAGGCCATCTCGCCGGAGGTGACCAGTCTGTCATCGTCGAGTTCCCTCTGACCCATCGCGAACACGGACCTGAACAGATCCGGCTCCAATCTGGAGATGGAATCGGGAACGTCCCCTCCCCTTGCCCTCTGCATGAGGATGATCGTCCCCTCAGTCCCATCCTCCTCGTAGGTTATCGATCCGGAATCGGTCTTCGCCCTCTCCGGATAGACATCCCTCTTGTTCGTCGGGACCAGGGTGTTCCTGATGAACTCCATGACCGTTGTCTTCCCGCTCTCGTTGGGGCCGTGCACGACTGTTAGACCGGGCGATATCGGGATCTTCCTGTCCCTGATCTTACCGTACGAAGCGATGTTGACACTGATGATCCTCATCTGGACGCCCCCATTCCGGCAAGGACCGTGCGTGTGGCGTCCTCCGCGATCTTGGACAGCTCCTCATCGGTCAGGGACTCGAAGAATGCCCTGTGACGTGAGAGGACTGGATTGGATGCTATGCGGTCCAGGACGGCCTGCCTGTCGCCGGAGATCGCCCTTCCCGCTGACACGACCTTGGATGGCAGGTCGTCACCGCCATCGATGGACCATATGTCGATGTCCGGGACGGTATCGACCTCCCATGAGGCGATACGGCACCCCGTGCGACCCTCGATCACAGATACGACATCATCCGCATCCGTCCTCAGCATCCGATCCAGTGGGCCCGATCCTGTGAACGTTATCCTGACCAGATCCCCCTTCCTGATGCGTCCGGATATATCGGAAGCGACATCGTCGAGGGTCCTTCCGGTGATATCCACGGAGATGTCGTGCCACATCATCGATTGGGTGGGTACGAACCTGAGGCCGGTGACGACACCGGAGGATACTGTCACCAGATAGGCGCCCTTCGGACCGGTCTCCCTGAAGCTACGTCCCTGGATGTTCCCGGGATAGACGACATAGGGACGGCCGGATAGCACCTGACGCCTGTGGATGTGGCCCAGTGCCCAGTAATCCACGTTCCTCCCTGACAGGTCCTGCAACCTGCACGGGGCATAGCTCAGCCCCTCGGATGCGGAATCCACATCGCAATGGACACAGGCGACCGTGAATATCCCGGGGCGTCCGGACAGCATGGATGCCAGGTCCCTCTCCTCATGGGAGGTCCCGAAGCTAACACCC
>JBJEIK010000122.1:0-2201 GCA_051876975.1 Candidatus Methanomethylophilaceae archaeon | reverse complement strand
GGTTCCGGCGACGATGTCGCATCCCGCCTGGATCTTCTTGATCTGTCCCTCGATGCTCGCACCTCCGTAGATGGGGAGTGCCCTGTGTCCGGAGTACTTGGAGAGCTTCTTCAGCTCCTCTGCGACCTGGTTGGCCAGCTCCCTGGTGGGGACGAGGACGATGGCTGTGGGGAACTGCCTTCCCGCGGGGATTGTTCCGAGAACGATGGATCCGTATGCACCGGTCTTTCCTGTACCGGTCTGGGCCTGGGCGAACATGTCGATGCCCTGGAGTCCGAGGGGCACGGAGTTCACCTGGATAGGGGTGGGCTCCTCCCATCCCATGTCATCCATGGCCTTTGCGATGTCTTCGGGTATACCGATTTCTGTGAATTTGGAGATCATATCAATCACTGATCTGAAACCAACTGCCTGCGACTTCACACAGACAACAGTGTTCGTTTTCGATTGTCGTATATAATTGATATTTAAATAGGTGACAGGTCGGAAATCATTTCCTCCCCTTGTCGGCCAGCTTGTCCTTGCACTTCCTCTTCTCGGGTGCGAAGGATGCCCGTATCTTCTTCCCGTTGATCCTGGAGCCGTTCACAGCCTTGAGGACCTCGCCGGCGATGGATGTGTCTATCTCCACGAACGACGAGCTGCCGCCCATTCCGATGCGTCCTATCTTATCTTCGGTGATCCCGGCACAACGGGTGATGTGGGAGACGAGGTCGGTGCGGGTGGTGCCGGAGGTCTTCCCTATGTCCAGTGAGAGGACGGTGGCATCCTCGAGTCCTTTGGATGTCTCCTTTGTGATGGTGGCCTTCACCTTCTTCTTGCGGGGTTTCTCATCCCTCCTCTCATCGGCATGGAGCGCCTTGAGCTCGGGGTTGGAGATCTGCATGGCCTGGATCTGCTTCCTGGTGACCCTCTCCACTTTGCGGTCCATGTACTCCTCGTACACTCCGATGCGTCTGTCCTCCTTCGGGGTGATGAATGTGATGGAGACTCCCGTCCTTCCTGCCCTCCCTGCACGTCCGATGCGGTGGGTGTAGGTCTCCGGGTCCAATGGGGCGTCGTAGTTCACGACCACCTCTATGTTGTCGATGTCAAGTCCCCTGGCGGCGACGTCGGTGGCTATGAGCATGTTCATCCTGTCGTTCTTGAATCCGCGGATCGTCCTGTCCCTGCGGAGCTGCGGCATGTCGCCGTGGAGTGCCCCGACCTTCAACCCCTCCTCGCTCAGACCGGAGTACAGGTCGTCCACCATCTTCTTGGTGGAGCAGAAGACCACCATCTTCGGGTCGCCGTTGGCCATGATGTCCCTGAGGACATCCATCTTGCCGTTCCTCTTAACCTCCACATAGTACTGTCTCACCAGGTCGGAGACGAGTTCGTCGTGGGATACGGAGACCTCTATCGGATCCTTCATGGATCTCTCGGCTATGGAACGGACCTCATCGGAGAGGGTTGCGGAGAACATGAGGGTCTGGCGGTTCTCCGGTGCAAGGGAGATTATGGTCTCCATGTCCTCCATGAACCCCATGTCCAGCATCCTGTCGGCCTCGTCGATGATCAGTTCCTTGACGGCATCGAATCTCAGATTTCCACGTCTGTGGAGGTCGAGGATCCTTCCTGGGGTTCCGACCACCACGTCGCATCCCATGTCGAGCTTCCTGATCTGATCGGGGATGCTTGCTCCGCCGTAGACGGCGACGATGCGGTGACGGGTGTTGGCGGAGAGCTGTTTCATCTCCTTGGACACCTGTTCCGCCAGTTCGCGGGTGGGGGTGAGGACGACGGTCGTCGGGATGTCGGATCCGGGGCGTGTGCGGCCGAGGGCGATCATGGAGTATGCCCCGGTCTTCCCGGTTCCCGTCTGGGCCTGTCCGAACATGTCCTTTCCCGACATCCCTTCGGGGACAGCCTGGACCTGGATCGGTGTGGGTTCGGTCCATTCCATCTCCGCGATGGATGCGCACAATCTCTTACCGATACCCAACTCGCTGAATGTGGTCATGATTAACACCTTTCAGAATATGCCGATCACGACAACTTCCGAGTGTCTGTTTCACAGCTTATATTTAATACATTCCATCAAAAATGATTGTATATGTAGAAATTATTAAATATTAGTACTGTGATATGGGGGTAAGCGAGCGTGGTGTAGGGGTTAAACACTTGACCTTGCCAAGGTCAGACCTCGGGTTCGATTCCCG
>JBJEIK010000121.1:0-2206 GCA_051876975.1 Candidatus Methanomethylophilaceae archaeon | reverse complement strand
GGGCGTCCTGAACCTGTCCGAGATCAAGGTCATGGTCCTGGACGAGGCGGACAGGATGCTGGACATGGGATTCGTGGAGGACATCGAGTACATCCTCAAGGCCATGCCCACCGAGAGGCACACCCTGCTCTTCTCCGCCACCATGCAGGAGAACGTCAAACAGCTCGCCTTCGACTACATGAGGAACCCCAAGGAGATCTCCGTCTCCCAGGACGAGGTGGTCCTGGATCTGACGAAGCAGTACTATATCTCCGTGGGAAGGAGGAACAAGTCCTGGGCCCTCTGCAGGATCCTGGACATCGATCAGCCCAAGGCCATCATCTTCTGCCAGACCAAGAAGATGGTCGACGTCCTCGACGAGAGGCTCACCAACCTGGACTACAAGGTGGAGGCCATCCACGGGGACATGCCCCAGAGCAAGAGGGAGAAGGTCATCAAGGACTTCAAGAACGACGTGACCGATGTGCTGATCGCAACCGATGTCGCCGCAAGGGGACTGGACATCGACGACATCTCCTATGTCATCAACTACGACATGCCCGATGACATCGACACCTACATCCACCGCATCGGACGTACCGGAAGGGCCGGGAAGGAGGGTACCGCGGTATCCTTCGTCACATCCGAGGAGGAGCACCTTGTCAGGGAGTTCGAGATGCGCACAGGGATGGAGATCGAGAAGAGGGACGTCCCCGATGCCGAACCCGGAACCAAGGACACCATCAGGAGGGTCGTGGACTACGACCAGATATCCGATGTGTTCGGAATGTGCAGGTTCGAGGTGAACCTCGGTAAGAACGACGGTTTCGGAAAGGTCGGACTGGCGGACTTCATCATCAGGAACGCCAGGATCAGGGACGTGTCCATCGGTAAGATCACCGTGGGCCCGGATTCGTCCATAGTCGAGGTCCACAAGGACTTCGGCAACAGGATGACCATGGACCTCACCAAGGCCAAGTTCAAGAACAAGAGGATCCAGGTCCGTGTCATCCAGGACTGAGACGGGGCTGGACCTGCCCGACATCCTCTCCCTTTCGAGGATGGTGGGTTCGGTCCTACTCCTCTTCACAACCCCCTTATCCCTACTTTTCCTGAGCATCTACGCATACTGCTGCATAACGGACGTCCTCGACGGATTCCTGGCGAGACACTGCGGAACGGAGAACCGCACCGGACAGATACTCGACAGCACCGCGGACATAGTGCTCACGGTGTGCCTCCTGGCATGCCTCATACCCTTCCTGCCCTGGGAGGCTTGGATGATAACATGGATCGCCGTGATAGCGGTGATAAGGATCGTCTCCCTGGGGATCGGGGTGGCCCGCTTCGGACAGATCGCATTGCTTCACACCTACGGAAACAAAATGTCCGCATTCCTGAGGTACATGGCCCCGTTCTTCCTGACCATGGTGGACCTGGGGGACATGATGCTGGTGCTGTGCCTGATCACCACCGTCACATCCATCGAGGACCTGGCGATAAACCTGAGCTCCAAGGAACTGGACAGCAACGTCAGGTCGATATTCTCATCCAGGGACAGGACCCATACCTGATTCCTTTCGGAATATCACCGACACAACCGCTTTTATCCTCCTGATGATTCATCGACCATGGAGACGGAACGATGAGGGTTTTCGTGTACAACATGAGGGAATTCGACGAACTGGCCTATTTCGAGGAGTTCACCCGTGAACTCGGACTGGAGATGGGCTACACCGAGGATGCACCCACCATCGACAACTGCCATCTCGCCGATGGGAGCGACTTCATCTCCATCATCACCACCCCCATCACGGCGGAGATGATCGACCGTTTCATGGATGGCGGGGTGCGCATGATATCCACCCGCACCATAGGATTCGATCACATCGACCTTCATCATGCCGAGGAGAAGGGGATGGTCGTCACCCATGTCACCTATGATCCCGAAGGGGTGGCAGAATACAACGTCATGATGATACTGGCGGCCATCAGGAATCTCAGATCGATAGAGGATAGGAACAGGAGGAACGACTTCACCCTGAAGGGACTGATCGGAAGGAAGCTCAGCGACCTGACCGTCGGGGTGATCGGAGCCGGAAGGATCGGGAGGTCCGTGATGAGGGACCTGTCCGGATTCGGATGCAGGATAGTGTACTGCAACCGCAGCCCCTCCCCGGAGGCGGACAGGTACGCCGAGAGGATGGAATTGGATGATCTTCTCGCG
>JBJEIK010000120.1:0-12095 GCA_051876975.1 Candidatus Methanomethylophilaceae archaeon | reverse complement strand
AAAAGGTCTAGTTTGGCGAACATAGAACCTATATAAAAAGAAATTGGATATTGTCGGTTCGGATTCACTCCGCCGAAAGTTTTATAATAAAAACATGATTAAGGGGCACCTCTGTAACGTTACCTTCAGTGGTAACGAGAATGAGCAGAACGATCGTGCGGAGACGCACGGTTGGAGAACGATAAAATGGCAGAAGAAGAGTCTATGGCATACGAGCTCCAGGATGAGTTCGAATCCAAAGCCCGCGGTTTCGGAAAGGGAAAGTACGGTAGGATCCTCAAGATGGCACGCACCCCCAGCAAGGACGAGTACGTCAAGACGATGTACATCACGGGCCTGGGAATCATCGTCATAGGCGCCGTCGGATTCGCCATTTGGTGGCTCATGTCTGTACTCCCCACATACTTCTGAGGAGGTTTCGGAATGAGTGTTACTATTTCTGGCGAGAACGACCTGAGGAAGGTCTCTGCCGGAGGAAACGACGAGGGCAATTCCGATTACAATAAGGTTAGATGGAACTTCAGGGTTTCATCCGATGCACCGGAGGTGAACCTCTCGTTCTCGGTCACCACCGGTCCGAACGCCGATGAGGCCCCCCTGTGGACGGTTCTCCTCAAGGACTCGACCAACAGTGAGCTCTGGAGCAACGAGCGCAGCAGGTCGGATGTCACCATCGACGTTCCCGGAAGCTCCCCCAAGGAACTCATCCTGGAGGTCAACTGCCCCACCGGTGCCAGATACGGGGACACCGTTCGCACCGAGATCACCGCATCCTCCAACGGCGAGAGCGATACCATGTCGTTCGAGGCCATCGCACAGCAGTCCATTATGATCCTCAAGACCCAGATCGACCAGGAGGTCACTGTCGCAAGGGAGTTGACCTCCAAAGAGGAGAAGAGCAAGGGTTCCAAGGACATATATGCGATCCTGAGTCCTGCAGGGCTCAGGGGTTACGTGTTCGTCGAAGGTATGAACACGGATCGTCTCCGCGAGAAGACCAGGGACATCAAGAAGGCCAGGTCTTTCATCGGCGGGGAGACGGACATCGAGGAGATCAGCCCCTACCTCACACCCATGTCCGCAGTCGTAGGAATCGTCGAGGGCGACATCGTCGAGCTCGTCAACGGTCCCTTCAAGGGTGAGAAAGCAAGGGTGCAGCAGATCGACCAGGGTAAAGAGGAGATCACTGTCGAACTCATCGAAGCCATGGTCCCCATACCTGTCACTGTCAAAGGGGACAGTGTCAGAGTGATTGAAAAGGAGAAATGAGCAATGGTAGATACTGTTGAGGCATTGGTTGATGGAGGCAGGGCCTCCGCAGGTCCGCCCCTTGGTCCCGCTCTGGGTCCCAAAGGAGTCAACATCGGTCAGGTTATCGCTAAGATCAACGAGAAGACAAAGGCATTCGAGGGAATGAAGGTCCCCGTCAAGATTCTCATCAACGACGACAAGTCCTTCGACATCAAGGTCGGAACCCCTCCCATGTCCGCTCTGATCAAAGGTGAGCTCGGAGTCGAGTCCGGAGCCCACAACGCGAAGACCGAGAAGGTCGGAAACCTCACCCTTGACCAGGCCAAGAAGATCGCCAACATGAAGCAGGACGATCTCCTCGGCGCAGACCTGAAGGCAAAGGTCCTCGAGGTCGCAGGAAACTGCGTCTCCGTCGGAGTCACCATCGACGGAAAGAACCCCAAGGACTTCCAGAAGGCAGTCAAGGCCGGCGAGTACGACGGTCAGTTCTGATTATCAAACCCTGGGGCTTCGGCCCCTTATATTACATATTATTCTATCGGGGCGTATCTGGCATCCCTGTATGATCCGATCTTTTGTACCCTTCCCTCATCGACCAACTGGGCCAGCACCACATCGGCGGTCCTGCGGCTCACATCCGGCAGGAGTTCGCATATCTCTGTCTTGGAAACGGGGGAATCGTTCCATTCCACGATCCTCGCGATCCTCTCTCCCTTCTTCACCTTCTTTCCCAGGTCCAGAGGATATCTGGCAGCCACCTCTTCGTAGCATTCCAGGACCATGTCCGTGATGAACCTGATGAACGGGTACGGGTCGGATTCGTTACCGTTCCAACCCGAGGATGATTCGGCAACCGAGTCATAGTAATCCTCAGAGTACAGTTCCATCCTTCTTTCCAGAGAGGATATCTCCAAGCCCCCGTAACCTCCGTCGATCAGGAGTCTGGACAGTATGAGGCGAGAGATCCTCCAGTTCCCTTCTGGGAACGGGCGTATGTTCAGAAGGTCTAGCACCATGGAGGGGGCCAGGAGTATCGGTTGCACCCCCACATCCCTCGCCATGACATAGGATGCGGACATCTGTTCGATGCATCCCCTTATGTTCTGGGCCGGAACGGAGCGGATGGCATTGACGTGGATGTCATGGCGGTCCGCATCTGAATCCCTCAGACGGAACCTGCTCTCCTTGCGCGTGGAACCGTTCATCACCGTGGAGTGCAGCGATAGCAGATTCCTTTCTGACAGGTCCACGGCCATGGAGCCCATCTCCAATCCGTCCATAGCATTCAGGTACCCTTCGATCAGTATCCGGTCCTTCTCGACATCGAGCCATTCCATGGAGCATGACGATTTCGCGGAATGCATCCTGCATTCGGTTTTCGCAACCTTCAGTTCCTTGGCGTACACACCCTCCCTTATGGGGTCCATCGCCCTGAGGGACTCTATCTTCGCTATCTTCTCTGCGATGTCGGTGGGGATGCTCTCCGTTATTGCGGAGTATTCGAAGATGTGCATGGTCTGTTATCATGATATTACTATAAAATTATAATTAATAGTAAGTAAAATTTCCAGCCATCAAAATCAATATACTAAATTCAATTAAAAAATAGTATGTAAATCATCATTCGGAGTTCTGAGTCGGATCCGGGTGATCGGAAAAAGGGCCTGAGGTCCCTTCCAACAGGGGTCATTTTCAGGAGATTTTCTTCGGTGACGCCTTATTTTGCACACGACTACTATGCGCGTTACGCGCGCCCACGTATAGATTTAAATATGAGATGGTGGTAGCAAGGTTCACTTGTAGGAGAGTCACAAAGACTCGCTCGTACTACGAGGAGGAATTGTATTGGCAGAAAAACCAACCGTAATGGCCGTGCAGAAAGCACTCGAGAGTGCGAAGAAGCGCAATTTTACTGAGACGGTTGAGTTGGCCATCAATCTCACAGATGTCGACCTGACCATTCCGAAGAACCGTATCACCGAGGATATCATCCTCCCTGCCGGTCGCGGAAAGGCAGTCAAAGTCTGTGTCATTGGTGGTGGCGAACTAGCCTTGAAAGCCAAAGACGTGGCCGATCTCGTGATCACCCCCGAGGAACTCGGAGCGATCGCAGACGACAAGAAACAGGCTAAGAAGATCGCGAACAGCACCGATTACTTCATCGCCGAGGCGCCCCTCATGGCCGTCGTCGGAAAGAGGCTCGGAACTGTTCTCGGACCTCGCGGAAAGATGCCTAAGCCCATCGCTCCCGGTGCAGACCCTGCAGCGATGATCGACGGTCTCCGCAAGTCTGTGACCATCAGGACGAAAGACAGGAAGACCTTCCACGCACCCGTTGGAACAGTCGACATGAGCGCAGAGGATATCGCCGAGAACATCGACCTCATCCTCAAGCGTGTTGAGGCCCACCTCGAGAAGGGAAAGCACAACATCGCTTCCGCTTACGTTAAGACCACAATGGGACCCTCGGAGAAGGTTCTGTAAGGAGGTTCAAAGATGGCACACGTCGCAGCTTGGAAGAAGGATCTGGTAAACGAGCTGGTACAGGACATGCGCGAGTACCCCGTTGTCGCAGTCGTCGACATGGAGGGTATCCCCGGTCAGCAGGTCCAGTCGATGAGGGCAGGTCTCAGGGCTCACGCCAAACTCAAGATGACCAAGAACAACCTTATGCTCTTGGCCATTGATGAGGCGGCGAAGGAGAAACCCGGACTCGAGGCACTCAAAGACGCGGTTCACGGACAGTGTGCGATTGTCACAACAGACATCGACCCCTTCAAGCTCTTCAAGAAGCTTGAGGCGACGATGACCCCTGCCCCCGCTAAGGAGGGACAGCTCGCACCTTTCGATATCGTTGTACCCAAGGGACCGACCCCGTTCGGACCCGGCCCGATTATCGGAGAGCTTCAGAAAATAGGCCTTCCTGCCGCTATTGAGGCAGGAAAGATCGTAGTCAAGAAGGACACGACACTCGTGAAGTCCGGAGAGCCGATTTCCGGACCTATCGCAGCAATGCTCCCTAAGCTGGAGATTCTCCCCATGGTCGTGGGAATGGACCTCAGGTCCGCCTACGAGGGTGGAGTCGTCTACCACAGGGACGTTCTCGACATACCCGATGACTACTATTCCACGATGTTCGCTACGGCTGCACACAACGCCCTCGCACTCGGTGTCTCGATTGCATTCCCCACAAAGGAGACAATCGTACCGCTCATTGCTAAGGCGTTCAGGGAGTCCATGGGTCTCTCTATCTCAGCCGCGATACCGACCAAGGAGAATATCGACATGCTCCTGGCGAAGGCAGATGCTCAGATGCTGTCTGTCGCCGCCGCTTGCGGATACACCAACGACGCGATCGCAGCAAGGCTCAGCTCTGCTGCCGCTGCCGCACCTGCTGCAGCACCCGCCGCCGAGGCCGCACCGGAGAGCGTGGAAGAGGAAGAAGAAGAGGTCAGCGAGGAAGAAGCAGCCGCTGGTCTCAGTGCATTATTCGGCTAAATTTAAAGGAGTTGAATTAAATGGAGTATATCTACAGTGCAATGGTGCTCTACTCTGCTGGCAAGGACATTACCGAGGACGCTATCAAAGCAGTCCTGACCGCCGCTGGAGTGGACGCTGACGCAGCCAAGATCAAAGCACTGGTTGCATCCCTCGAGGGAGTTGACATCAAAGAGGCTATCGCAAGTGCAGCAGTCGCCGCACCCGCAGCCGTTGCAGCCCCCGCCGCCGGAGCCGCTGCCGCCGCAGACGCACCTGCAGCAGCAGAGGAGCCCGAAGAGGAAGCAGTCAGCGAGGAGGAGGCCGCAGCCGGTCTCTCCGCTCTGTTCGGATGAACACGTTGGTCTACTGGCAACTCAAAACCTTTTACCCCTTTTTTATTCACATGGAACGGTGATACGGATGGAGACTATGGAGAAGGTGACCGTCAGGCTTCCTGCCGAGACAATCCGTCTCCTTCAGGAACTGGTCGACAAGGGCGAGTTCCCCACGATGTCCGATGCGGTCCGCAACGCCGTCGACAGGTTCATCGGTGACAGGTTCACCCCTGAGACCCGTATCGAGATCATCGAGTCCCCCAGGGATGACGGTATCATCGAGATGAGCGCCCTGGTACGTAGCGGTGATCCGGTCCTGATAAACGATTCCGTCTGCGACTCGGTACGCGATTACATCCGCAGCCGTCTCGACAAGGGATGATCCGATGGACGACGTCGTCCTGGTGGTATGCGGAGGAGGAGCCTCCCGTGTGATCGAGAACGCGGAGGGCAGGATCGACATCCCCACATTCTTCATCAATTCCAGTTCAAGGAGTTCCATCCAGATGGTTCCGGACGATGTCGAGGGCTGTTTCGGGGACCAGTACCTTGCCGGCACCATAGCCTTCGAGAACATCGACCGTATAAGGGAGATCTTCACCGGTAAACGTGTGGCCATGATATTCGCAGTCCTCGGCGGAGGTACGGGGACCGGGATGATGCCGGTGATCATGGAATGCGCCAGGGAATGTGGTTGCAAGGTCGTATCCATATCCGGAATACCGATGATGTTCGAATATACCCGTCGCGAGAAGGCTATGGAGGCCCTTCCGAACATCATCTCGATGTCCGACCGCTCATTCATCCTCGATGTGGAGACCCTGAACGTCCTCTATCCATCGATAAAGTTGAGGAACGTCCTCGAGGTCTATTCCCGTACGGTTGCGTTCGCCCTTCAGAACATGTACGTCACCATGGAGGGGCCGTTCTTCAGTCTGTTCTCACAGAGAATCTACACGTTCGCCTATGCATCCGACATGGATCCGGTCACAGCCGTGTCCAAGGCCATGGAGATCCCGATGGTGGATACGGATCCATCCGCAGGTAAGCTGATACTCTATGTGAGTTCCAGTTTCGGTACCGCCGAGAAGGAGTCGATGACCGATGCGATAGTCTCGATGAGCGGTATCCTGCCGGAGATAGTCAAGAGGGAGGACAGGGAGGACACCAAGGTCCTGCTGTTCCTCTCGGTCAAGGGAATGGGTCACTGCTGATCATTCTTCTCCCAGGATTTTCCGTATTTGATGATCTTGGATGCATCCCCGAAGACACCCATGATGGTGTTATACTCGTATTTGGTGGGGATCGCACGACCCATCATCCTCCTGAACATCACCGTGGTGGAGTCCCTCCTGTTGGTGGGATAGTCGATGGCATCCAGGAGGTCTCCGAAGAAGTCGAACATGAGGCTCTTCTCATGGGAATCCGCGGGTTCAGGCCTGCGAGGAGTGTCTTCGGCCATGAAGAACTCGTACATGACGATGTTGGCCGCATGGGACAGGTTCATGATGGGGTACTCGTCGCCGGTGGGGATGTGGATCAGGACATCGCACATGTTGAGCTCCTCCTGGAGCAGTCCGATATCCTCCCTTCCGAACACGACCGCGATCTTCTCGGGATATCCGCGGCAGTGTTGTGCGAACTCACGGACCGACACGGGTACACGGGTGTAGTTCCTGTCTCCCTTGGTGGTCACTCCGCTGGTCCCCACGACCATGAAGCATCCGTCCACGGCCTGTTCCAGGGTGTCCACGATGTGGACGTCGTCCAGGATGGAGGAGCCGTGTTTCGATCTGCGGTACGCATCGTCCCCGAGTTCGCAGGGGTTCACGAGATAGAGTTCCTTCAGGTTGAAGTTCGCCATGGACCTGGCGATGGCACCCACGTTGCCCTCGTATTTCGGTCCGACGACCACGATGCGTATTTCCGGCATGGGCGCCCAATCACCCGACTCCGCTAAAACACTGTCGATGCGCATCCTTATACGGGTCCCCTCGTATCATCGGACGTGGACATTCCTAAAGATCATCCGAGATACAAGTCGCTCGTGACCAGGGAGCGTCTGGCCGGGATGGTGGAGAAAGGTCTCGTGACCCCCACCGGCCTGATCTCCCACGGTCGCGGCGAGGCATACGATTACCTGATGGGCGAGAAGAGCATCGAACCTGCCAAGGAGGCCGAGAAGGTCGCCGCAGCCTATCTTCTGAAGGCCAGGAATCCGGTGGTGTGCATCAACGGCAACGCCGCAGCATTGGATGCGGACAACCTCATCAGACTGGCGAAGACGGTTCCGGCGAAGATCGAGGTCAACCTCTTCCACCGCACTCCCGAGAGGATGGAGGGTATCATCTCCTACCTCGAGTCCAAGGGTGCAGGAGAGGTCCTCGGAAGGGATCCCGACTGCAGGATCCAGGGCCTGAACCATGACCGTGCCCTCTGTACGAAGGAGGGCATCTTCGACAGCGATGTCATCGTAGTGCCCATAGAGGACGGGGACCGTGCCGAGGCCCTCGTGTCCATGGGCAAGGTGGTCATATCCATCGATCTGAATCCCCTTTCCCGCACATCCAGGACGGCCACCGTGCCCATCTCCGACGAGATGACACGCGCCCTGGAGAACATCATCTCCTACGTGGAGGAGCTTCGTGGCGACGACGAAGCAATATTAAAGATACTGGATGGGTATTCCAGCAAGGAAAATCGTCGCGAGACCGTCAGATGCATCTGTGATTCACTGATGGCCGAATTCGATGAAGGAGGAAACTGAATGGACGACCTTTTGAAACAGGGTTCCCTCAGGCTTCATTGGGCCGAGGCCCACATGCCGGTCCTGAAGGACATAAGAAAACGCTTCATCGACGAGCAGCCCCTCGCGGGACTCAAGATCGGAATGGCCCTCCACACAGAGGCCAAGACCGGTATGCTCGCCGTCACCCTCGCCGATGCGGGGGCGAAGATCCGCCTTGCCAGCTGCAACCCCCTCTCCACCGACGACTCCGTCGCCACCGCCCTCCGTGAGGAGTTCGGTCTCGAGGTCTTCGCCAAGAAATGGGAGTCCTCCGAGGAGTACTACAGCAACCTGAACCAGGTCCTGGACATGACCCCCGACTTCATCATCGATGACGGTGCCGACCTGATCGCGATGGCGCACACCACCCGCAAGGAGAAGCTGTCAAACATCAAGGCCGCCAACGAGGAGACCACCACCGGTGTAGTCCGTCTCAGGGCCATGGCCGCGGACAAGGCACTCAAGTTCCCCGTCCTGGACGTCAACGATGCCAAGATGAAGTTCATGTTCGACAACAGGTACGGTACCGGACAGTCGGCGTTCGACGGATTCATGAACGCCACCAACCTGATCGTGGCCGGTAAGAGGCTCGTCGTCGCGGGGTACGGATGGTGCGGAAAGGGAGTCGCCATGAGGGCCAAGGGTCTCGGGGCATCCGTCATCGTCACCGAGGTCGATCCCATCAAGGCCATCGAGGCCAAGATGGACGGATTCGAGGTCATGAGGATGGTCGACGCCGTGAAGGTCGCTGACATCATCATCACCGTCACCGGATGCAAGGACATCGTCGCGGCGGAGCACATCGCCGTCATGAAGGACGGCTGTATCATGGGTAACGTCGGTCACTTCGACAACGAGATCAGCAAGACCGCTCTGGACGAGATGTCCGTCTCCAAGGAGAGGGTCCGCGACTTCATCGATGAGTACAAGATGAAGGACGGACGCAGCCTGTACCTGATCGCAGAGGGACGTCTCATGAATCTCGCCGCAGGACAGGGACACCCCGCCGAGATCATGGACATGAGCTTCGCCACCCAGGCTCTGGGTATCGTGTACATGACACAGCACTACAAGGAGATGGAGAACCAGGTCTACAACGTCCCCCACGAGATCGACTCCGAGATCGCCATGCTCAAGCTCACATCCATGGGTGTGACCATCGACAGCCTGAGCGAGGGACAGATCAAATACATCACCGGATGGGAGGAAGGGACCTGAAGGACCCTTTCCTATCCGTATACGGACACGTCACCGTCGACCAGATCATCTCGATCGACGAGTTCCTGCCTCCCGGGATAACCGCCGACGCGCTCTCCAAGAAGACCACGCTCGGCGGGACCGGACCAAACATCGCGGTGGCCGCGGCCAAGTTGGGCTGCCCCACCGCCCTCTGCGCCTTCATCGGGCCGGACTTCCCTTCTGCCTACCACAGGTTCATGGAGGATTCCGGACTGATCATGGATGAGGTCGTCACATTGGAGGGTCAGGAGACATCCACCTGCGTCATCATCAACGACAGACAGTTGACTACCAGGGTTTTCTTCTACCAGGGGCCCCAGGGACATGCGGATGAGCTGGGCATAAGGCTCACCGGGATGGCCTCCAGGTCGAGGAATGTCCATTTCTGCACCGGCCAGCCGTCCTACTACATCTCGTTGATGCGTGAGCTGTCCGGAGGTCCCGAGATGGCCCTGGATCCCGCACAGGAGGTCCACCACGTGTGGAACGCCGATCTCGTCAGGGAGGCGATGCCCATGGCCGATTCCCTGTTCTGCAACGAGCTGGAGGCGGAGACCATCTGCAGGTACCTCGGTCTCGGAAGCATCCTGGATGCTCCCCCTTCGCTGGTGGTCACCACCAACGGCGACAAGGGCAGTGTCGCGAGGATCGGGGACGAGGTCATCAGCATCCCACTTGTCAAGGCTGAGAAGGCCGTCGATGTGACAGGGGCGGGCGACAACTACCGTGCCGGATTCTATTCCGCACTCTATCACGGCTATGACGTCCCCGAGGCGCTCGTCATCGCGTCATCCGTGGCATCCTTCGCCGTGGAGGCCGTCGGTGCCCTCACCAACACCCCCTCCTGGGAGAGGGCCGTCGAGAGGGCCGAGCCCTACATGAGTGAGATCTCATGACATTGGTGGCGATAACCGGCACGCCGGGTACGGGCAAGACCTCCGTCTCCGCGGAGCTCCGTTCCCGTGGATACAATGTCATCGACATGAACGAGCACATCCGTGCCCATGGGCTCCTGGGGGAGCTGGATGCGGCCAGGGACACCCACGAGGTCGACCTGGACCTCCTCAACGATTCCCTCCAACAATACAGGGACACGGAGGACCTATACCTGATGGACAGTCATCTCTCCCATTTCATGGATTGCAGGGAGATCATCGTCCTCAGATGCAATCCGACGGTACTCGCCGGAAGGCTGGAGGCCAGAGGATACGGTCCAGAGAAGGTCAGGGAGAACGTCCAGTCGGAGATCCTCGACGTCATCCTCTGCGAGGCCACGGATTCCGACATACCGGTGTACGAGGTCGACTGTTCCGATGGCGATCCATCGTCCTCGGCAGATGCGGTGGAGCAAATCGTAAAAGGGGAGTTCTCGGATTACCTCCCCGGAAGGACCGATTGGTCCGAGGAGATGGACAGATGGTTCTAGACGGACAGAGGGCGAGGGCGGATTTCGCACTGACGCCCGTTGCCAAGAGGCTGATCAACGTCAACCCCAACATGATCTCGTGGGTCGGTTTGATCCTGGCCCTTGTATGCGGTCTGCTGTTCTACTTCAGCGGATACTACCTGGACGGAAGGGAGGAGTTCAAGTGGCTCCTGCTGCTGGGAGGCGTGATGGTTCTCGTCTCTGGATACTTCGATGCCCTGGACGGGAAGGTCGCCAAGCTCGCCGGCAAGGCCGGACGCAAGGGAGATTACCTCGACCATGTGTTCGACAGGTATGCCGATGTGTTCATGATCGGAGGTGTCGCCTTCAGTGCATGGTGCAACCCCTATCTGGGGATGTTCGCACTCATCGGTGTCCTCCTCACATCCTACATGGGGACGCAGGCCCAGGCCATCGGTGCACCCCGTCTCTACGCGGGACTGCTCGGACGTGCCGACAGGGTCGTGTTGTCGACGCTGTTCCCTATAATCCAGTTTGTCATGATGGCCGTCGGATACGGTTCGTTCACCGTCTGCGGCATGGAGATCAACTGGCTGGAGATCATGATGCTCTGGTTCGCCGTGGTCGGAAACCTGACCGCCATTCAGAGGGGAATCATCACCTGGAGGAACCTCTGCAAGGAGGACGACGCCGGGAAGGAGTGATCCTCTCGGAAAACATCTTACGAACCCCCTTACCTCAAGTCTGTTCCTTCATCTCCCCGTCCTGTTGATCCTTCTTCTGATAGTTCCCCGATTTCACCCTGTAGTATGAGAGCGGATGGTTCATCCATTCCTGCTGACACAGGGCGTCCGGGCAGTAGCACAGTCCGTTGGTCTTCATAGTCTTGCATTCCGGAGGGGTGTATCCATCGGTACCCGCAAGCTCCCCCGTGATGTGCTTGATCTGATACTCCGATTTCGATTCGTCGAAGTCGGGTGATTCCGAGAACACCCTGATGATCCCGTCGTAATCCATTCCAAGTGCCCTGAGGAAGGTCACCAATGCGAACCTTGCGCTATGTGGGAGGTTGAGTCCCTGTTTTGACATCTCCATGATGTGGCTGATGCACGGCGGGAGGTACTGGTTCTCCATTCCCTTCCCTCCGGTGGGATCGAACTTCCTCTTCTCCTCTTCGAGTGCGATGGTGACCTTGGTCACGTCCCCCTGGAGGTATCTCCTGTATTCCTCGGGGGTCATGAGGGGGAGTTCGGATTCGATCTTGTCCTGGAGGGCGTTCTGCATCAGACGGCTGAACTTATCCTGTGGAAGATACACAAGTCCGTGGTGGACATCGCTGTTGATCAGCTTCCATTCGATCGCCTTCAGTCTGGATGACAGCATCAGGTAGTCGGTGAACTTTATGCGCATGATGCCGTCTGCATCCACCGAGGATTCCACACCGAGTTCCTCTGACACGATACGGACCGTTTCATGGTCCTCGGTGCTCAGAAGTCTGTTCATCCTGACCGCCTCGGCGAGGGCGTACCTTTTGGTGAGGAACCTATCTCCGACCATGGAGACTATCATCCTGGCGTACGGATAGGACATGACCTCTATCAGACGGTCGTAGTCG
>JBJEIK010000119.1:0-2209 GCA_051876975.1 Candidatus Methanomethylophilaceae archaeon | reverse complement strand
AAATATAAGATTAAAAAGGCTGGCTGTAGCCAGCAAAAGTTATGGGATAGAGTACCTGTCGATCACCCGTCTCATGATACGTATTGGAGACCATGGATGGGTGTTCCGTTCCACCCGATTCGGATAACGACCATATCCATCCGAGTCCGCGTTCACTTGTCCTAATATATACAATCAAGATTATGTAGCCGTGCTACTCCCTGTCACTCGCTCAGATGCGGCAGGGGAAGGGACAAGTGAAGAGATGTTCGGAATCGATGATCCGTGGATATGGAGCTCCTACTTCGTCGGCATTGCCGGAGTGCTGTTCTGTGTCATCTACGGTTGGCTGAATCGCAACGAGGGTGAGGAGCGATGGTGAACGTCGCGATCCTCGCATCGGTGACTGTCGTTTTCATGGCGGTCACCATCTACCTCGGATGGTATGGGTACAGGAGCACCAAGGACAACGGTCAGTTCCTGTTGGGTAAGAACAAGGCGAATCCCGTCCTGATAGCGTTATCGTACGGTGCGACATTCATCAGCACCTCCGCTATCGTGGGATTCGGAGGGATGGCGGCGAGATACGGTCTGTCGATCGTGTGGCTCGCCGTCCTATGCATCCTGGTCGGTACGATACTGGCCTTCCTGGTGTTCGGAAAGAGGACACGCAGGATAGGGAACAGCCTGGGTGCATTCACATTCGCGGATTTCCTCGGGAAGAGGTTCAAATCGGGGTGGATCCGCACCGTCGTCGCGCTCATCATCCTCGTGGGGATGCCCATCTACTGCGCAGCCGTTCTCATCGGAGGTGTCAACCTCATCTCCGTCACCATGGGTCTCGATAAGAACGTGGCCCTCCTCGGTCTTTCCCTCATAGTCGCGATGTACGTCACATTCGGCGGTGTCATCGCGGTCATGTACAATGATGCCCTCCAGGCCGGTATCATGTTCATCGGAATGGTGTTCATCCTGGTGTTCACCTTCTGGCAGCTCGGGGGTGTCACAGAGGCGTTCAACAGTCTCGGACAGCTCTGGGAGATCAAGGTCGCCGACGGTACCTTCGACAGCATCATCGCCAACGGAATGAACGGATGGAACGAGATGCCGACGTTCGGCACACCGATATGGATGACGGTGGTCACCACCCTCTTGATGGGAGTCGGTATCGGATCCATCGCCCAGCCCCAGCTCGCGGTCAGGTTCATGTCCGCCAAGGACGACAAGACCCTGAACAGGTCCATGGCCATCGGTGCCGTGTTCGTGTTCGTCATCCTGGGAACCGCCTTCACCGTCGGTCCCCTGAGCAACGTGTTCTTCTACGAGGCCCACGGGCTGACCGCCACCGAGTACATCAGCAACTCGGACATGATCATCCCCACGTTCGTGAACGAGCTGTTCGCGGACCTGTCCTTCGGTGATCTGTTCGTGTCGATCTTCATCCTCGCACTCGTGTGTGCGACGATCTCCACCATGGCGGCACTCCTGCACACCATGGGTTCCTCCGCCGGATACGACCTCTGGGGTCAGATCAAGGAGCGCAGGGGAGAGAAGCTGAAGAACATGGACCGTGCGACCATCAAGTCCCTCAGGGCCAGCCGTATCAGCACCCTGGTCATGATGATCCTGGTGGTCCTCGTTGCGTACCTGATGCCCTCCAACATCATCGCCAGGGCCACCACCATCTTCATGGGACTCACCGCCGCCGCGGTCCTGCCTTCTTTCGCCTATGGACTGTTCTCCAAGAACCCGGACAAGAGGGCGGCACATGTGAGCATCGCAGTGGGTGCGGTCTCCTGGTCGTTCTGGGCGTTCTTCATCGAGCGCACCACATCCAGCATGATGGGTGTCTGCAACGCGATCTTCGGTGTGAAGTACCTGTCCGAGGGAACCATCGGATTCGTGGACCCCCTCGTCGTCGGAATACCTCTCTCCGCATTGGCATTGGTCATCACCCTCCTGGTGATCAAGGCCTTCGGAAAGACGCCCGCTCCCGTTGCGGAGTGAGTTTGAAACAGTCCCGGAGCTTCCATCCGGGACATCTTCCTTTTTTGACTATGCAATTAGAGTATGGTGATTGTTAAGTGGGCGTTTCGGACCAGTTTTTTCAAACTCGATTGTAGATATCGTTACTTGGTCAATCCTAAAGATGAGTCTAGTAGGAAGGGTGTGATGCTACCAAGTAGATCATACAGACAAATCAGGCAGGGCGATCGGATTGGTCTGGTTT
>JBJEIK010000118.1:0-2211 GCA_051876975.1 Candidatus Methanomethylophilaceae archaeon | reverse complement strand
GATCCGCCAAGAGGACCATAGACGAGGTCGCCAGGGTCGGAGGCGGACTCGACATCACCGTCGAGGGTCTGATCGTTGACCTGAAGGCCGGAAGCGGGATCATCAAGAGGTGCCCCAGCTGCAACCGCTCGATCCTGAACGGCGTGTGCACCGCCCACGGACAGGTGGAAGGCGTCCCGGACCTGAGGCTCAAGGTCGTCATCGACGACGGGACAGGGGCCATCGGGGCCATCATAAACCGTGCGGACACGGAGAAGCTCACAGGGGTCAGCATGGCCGCCGCACAGGGACTCGCCGCCGCACAGGGCGAGGGCGTCGTCGGAAGGGAGATGGCAGGGAAGGTCCTCATGAAGAGGGTCCGTATCACCGGGAACGTCATGAGCGACAACTTCGGACCCAGCATGATCGTCAAGAGCGCATCGGTCGTGGAGGTGGACATCGAGGGTGAGGCCACCAAACTCCTCGACGAAGTGGAGGCATCGCTATGAACGCAAGGGAGACCGCATGGAGGGTGTTCGCCACCGAGCTGGGCGCATCCTCGTTGGAGATCAGGGCGACCGAGGAGAAGAGCCCCTCGTACGTCGTCTCACCGCTCGGAGCCAAGATCAACAGGGTGCTCGTGGCGGGTGTCCTGACGGAGAAGGAGAACGTCGGAAGCGAGGACGAACCCCTCTGGAAGGGGAGGATCCAGGATGTGTCCGGCAGCTTCTTCATAAACGTCGGAAGGTACCAGCCCGAGGCCTCGGCCACCATGGCAGACATCGAGGTCCCGTGCTTCGTCGCCGCCGTCGGAAGGGTCAGAACATACACCGCGGACAACCAGAGGGTGTACGTCTCCGTGAGGCCGGAGCACGTCGTGAAGATCGACGAGGGCACACGCAGGGAATGGCTCCTGGAGACCGCCAAGGACACCTGGAGGAGGCTCAAGAACGTGAAGACCGTCCTCGGCATGCCCGATGCCAAGGAGGAGGACCTCGTCAAGATGGGCATGACACAGGCGGAGGCATCCGGACTCCTGTTCGCACTGGACAACTACGGCCAGATGCCCGACTCCATGATGTACCTCAAGACCATCCAGGGAGCCCTCAGGATGCTGCTTCCCGAGAGGGATGTGGACCTCGGATTCCCCGAGGACCTGTCCGACGAACCCGACGAGATCGACATCGACATGCCCGGATCGTCCTCTGGCAGCGGCGACTCCGGAAACGGCCCCAACTTCGGTCAGATCGAGGACATCATCCTGAACATGCTGGAGGAGCTCGACACGGACGGGAAGGGTGCCCCGAGGGACGAACTCGAGAGACGCGCCGAGGCCGAGGGCATCAGCAGCATAGAGCTCGAGGAGATCTCCAACATACTGATGGACAAGGGACTCGTGTACGAACCCAACCTGAAGTACCTCAAACGCATCTGAGGACCAAAATAGCGGGGGATCACCCCCGCATAAACGGTTTACATATGGTTTTTCGGTCAATTGATCTTTGTAAGCTCCTCGTCGAGCATATCAGAGTACTCGGAGAAGACGAGCTTACTGGAGAGGAGCAGCCAGAATGCTCCCAGACCCATGAACAGGGCGAAGAATCCGGTCGAACCGATGAGGAAGGACAGGATGCAGAGGAGGACGGCCACCCAGTACATGCGCCTCTTGAAGCAGAGGACGGATGAGAGCACACCGCATACGGAGGACACGATGTACATCAGACCGCACTGCTGCAGAACGTCATGGAGCTCGGTCTCAGACAGACCCATGATTTCCATGTAGCTCTCGTATGACGGGTTGTTGATAAGTTCATCGACAATGGAGTCCAGGGAGACGGTGATGACAATACCGATGATCAGGAACGGGATCGAGTACACGAGCATCATGATGGCCGCCAACTTGAGATGGGACGTCATGAGAGAACGGACCTCCTCACGCTCGGCCTCGACCTGTTCCAGAGACCTACCTGGAACCCTCATGCCGCATGCGGGACAGAACCTGGCGCCTTCGTCCAGGAACTGACCGCATTTCACGCAGAAGTTCTGGTTATCTACCATGGGATGTGAATTTCCATGAACTTGACTTTCGCACCATTGTCTGATTCTTATCTAAAAATCCACTGTTTTTGATGCGGTCTTTGAAAGACCGCGATTTTCTGAGATCCGATTTCCATTCCTTACGATAGCCTTCGCTATAGGCATCGGAGTTGGTCTTGGTAGGGAGGTTTGTTT
>JBJEIK010000117.1:0-2218 GCA_051876975.1 Candidatus Methanomethylophilaceae archaeon | reverse complement strand
GACCCTCCTCTCCCCGTTCCCCTTCCTGCCGAGCTTGGCCCATTGGACCGCCATATCGGCGACCCTATGGGGACGGTCGTCCAGGGGTTCCGCCATGAGGGAACCGTCATCGTCCCTCTCGGTGCTCCCGCATGCGACGGATATGATCTGCCCGTCGAACTCTGGATGGGCGATGTCATATGCGATCTCCGATGGCGTCAGACCGTTTATGTTGTCCCTCCACTTCTCCGATGAACGGCAGCATACCATCGACTGTATCACCGGTACTCCATAGTCTTGGAAGAAGTTGTCATCCGAGACCTGCTCCCCTTCTCCGGGATTGGCCACCAGGATCTGCGAGAAGCTCATCAACTCGATTATGGAGTCCAAGACGGGTGAACCGTCACGGATAAGATGTTCCCTCATCACCCTCTTGGTCCCGATGGCACCGGCCACCTTGCTCTCGGATGCGTACATGAATATGGGTACGGGATTGGCACCGAGATCCTCCAATTCCCTGATGAGGGCATCCACATGACGTGTGTTCCCGCACACCCACTGCCTCTGATAGAAGAAGATGCCCACGGTCGGCTTGGAGGGATCCAGGGAGTCGATGTAGCTGTCGATGTCGATGGATTCCCTTCCGGGGTAGTAGAGGCCCTGCGCGGGAGGATGGACCGGCTCGGGAACATCGATGTCGACACCGCCGAAGGAGCGGAGGGCCCATTTCAACAGGGATGAATAGTTGTCGTCCCCTCCGAGCTCGAGATAGGCGATACCGTCGTTGTACTCCTCTATGGAACGGGTGAACAGGTGACAGAAGGAATCGGTGACGCCCTGGTCGGTGCAATCCAGGAGAGTGCAGATCCCGAAATCCGCTATCACCTTCTCCAGACGGTCGAACTTCCTGAAGTATGATGTGTCACCGTGGACCTTGAGTGTGAGGACATCGGATCCGCGCACGAACTCAAGAGCCTCGGCGAGGAGACGTGGGTCCTCATCCAGGTCGGATGCGTCGAAACAGCGGAACTCGAAGGAGTATCCCTCGGAGTTGAGCTCCCTCACCGCTCCGTTCATCATGTGGGCGTCCTTGGTGCCGATGGAAACGTGGGCGAATCTCATGTTGTGACCTCTGTCGGATTAGTTGGATTAATCATCCAATCTATTTGAGGGTATATAACCATGGATGTGGAGGTCACCTGTCCGACAACTCCTCGATGAGTTCCTCCGCCTGGAGGTAACGTTCCCTCAACCCCTGAAGGACGTCCTCGGGGGCATCCCACATGCCCCTCCCGTAGGCCTCCATCAGGACATCGATCATGTCCCTGGCCGCATAGGGGTTGCATTCCCTGATCCATGAGTTGACGTCGTCATCCAGGATGTAGTACTCCGCAAGACGGGTGTACATCCAATCACCGATAACATCGGATGTGGCATCCCAGCCGAAGATGTAGTCGAACATCTTCAAGACCTCAGTCGCGCCCCTGAAACCGTGACGCCTGAGCCCCTGCTCGTACTTCGGATTGACCACCTTGCTGCGGAATACGTAGCGGGACTCCTCCTCCACGGTCCTGAGGACCAGTCTGTCCACGTCCGCGGAGCATCCGATCACGGACATGGGCTTCCTGCCCCCACTGGCCCATTCCACTGCTGAGTTCATGCCCCCGAGGTATTGGAACACATCATCGTTGTCGAAAAGGTCGTACTCCCTGCTGGTGCTGTTCTTCACGGTGATCTGGACACCGGACAATCTGCGTCTGTAGAGGTCGAATGCCCTATCCCCGTAGACATCCTTCCCATAGACGTAGCATCCCGCCTCGCAATAGTAGCTGCCGAGATCGTTCCTGTCCTTCCAGCATGATGCGGTGATCAGATCGCTGACACCCATGCCATACTGTCCGGGGGTGTTGCTGAATATCCTGTATCCGGCGTTCCTACGGGCCTCGTCCTCGGGGATCCCCTTGGAGACCATGTCCGCCACATCCTCCATCATGTGCCTGCGGATGGCGTTGTCCTCATCATCCTCATCAAGTGAACCCACCTTGAGGACGGCATCCTCGATCATCTCGGTGATGTTCGGGAATGTGTCCCTGAAGAGGCCGCTGATGTTCACCGTGACATCGACCCTGGGCCTGCCCAGTTCCTCCAATGGTACGACCTCCAATCCTGTGACCCTGTTACCGTACCCGGACCAGACGGGACGGACACCTAGAAGCCAGAGGACATATGCGATGTCGTC
>JBJEIK010000116.1:0-12190 GCA_051876975.1 Candidatus Methanomethylophilaceae archaeon | reverse complement strand
CAAGAACCCTCGAAACGATGGAGAAGTTGGTCCGACGATTTATCGAACAGAATAACATCAACGAAAAATTAAAATATATGATTTCTATCGGTGTCAATGTTGCTCCTGTAGTGTAGCGGCCAATCATGAAGCCCTCTCGAGGCTTCGACACGGGTTCAAATCCCGTCGGGAGCACTCATCTTTCCTTATCCAGATTATTTAGTGGGTACAACCGTCCCTATTCATCAAAGATTCTTGGCCTTCTCGATGACTACGCTTTCGCGCTTTCTGCAATAGTAAAGCTCGGTTGTCTTCATCGTGCTTTGTCTGGCAGCACAGGCTGCCCTAACGTTTCTGTTAGACATTTTGATCACCTCTTGCAGGTTCTTCGGGTGACCGGACTCCAGATCGGCCGTGCACACTCTCTGTTGTCTGGGGCCCTCGAATTCGACTTTAAGGTCGAAACAACTGAATCGCTTTCTTCCTTATATGGGACGGTTTTCCGATAGTTCGTGTGTCCGTGTAACACATGGAATCGAAACTCATTTTATACTCAGGAGCATGAATTCGACGATTCATTCTTTCGGACTGTGATTCAGAGACGAATGCCGTAAGTTCGGACCTTTTTGAATGTGGCTGCCAGTGATTCGGTCCGAGGCCGTGTTTTCAGGCCCTAGAATGCGATGGGATGGATGCAAACGGATTCTCTGCATCGGTTGTTATTTAAGTCTGATTGCAGATGTGGTATTGCGGGTCGCCCCTCCGGCGACTCAGTGGGGGGATCGTGGTCCCTCGACCACTCACCTCTACGTCCTTCTGTGATTCACTGTCGGTTCGGGAATATCTTCAGTCCGTAACCTTTGGATTTGGACCCGTTCTTGAGGAGCTTCGGCTCTATCATCTTGAAGAAGGCTTCGAACGTCTCGCGTTCCCGCTCATCAGCCTCGGCTTTCCTGAAGTTCCTCCTAATGCAATACGCCACACAGTCGACGAGCTGCGACAGGTGTCTGTAGCTGGAATCCACGAAGATGGGGTCCTCGATGAGATACCGGTTCTTTTCGTACCTCGTTCCGTTCTCGAACAGGCACCTGACCTTGATTCTGATCTTGTTGTCGTACTTCGGATTGACCGAGTCGATCATGAGGATACCGTACTGCTCGTCCCTACCTTCCATCCTGTTCTCGCCATTAGCGACGTTGTGATAGTAGCAGAGACGTTCGAACAGCAGTTCAAGGGCGTAGATGTCGATATCTAGGGTCTTACTCTTGATCTGATCCTTGTGGATGAGGATGGCCGAGATGGAACAGTCGATCTCGGATACGATAGTCATGACATCGGTGAATATGGCGAGCCTCTTCTCAAGACTCATGTTCTTGAACGCACCTTTGTGATTGAAGATGTCGGTGGCATGTATCTCAATCTCGTCGTATCTGGCGTTGGGAAAGTACTTCTGTTTGAGACCACGAACTCTGCTGTCTACATCCCTCCATGCGCTCTCGTTGATGGTCAATGCGGCGAGGACATACTCCGGCTCTGGATCAGAGCGTTCCGCTTTCCCTGATTCGTCGATATACGTCAGATACATCCAACATCCCTGCGTTCTGAAGGTATCGATTCTATATATCGTTCTCCAAGTGGCAATCATATGATCGCCTCAGTGGTATCACCAAAGGCTTCACGCTGCCTCCTGAAGAAGAGTACTCGTCGAGCTCCTCGAAGGGATTGGCCATTACGAGGTCGTCGTCCATGGGGAGCCCTAGATCGAGGGTGCACAGGGTCAACAGGCACATCCTGGAGAAGTCCACGATGGTCGGGTTCTCGTCTCTGAGCCTGGACTTGAATGACTGGAAGATGTTCCTGACTAGCTCGAAGTCCTCGGCGAAGACCACGACCGAATTATCCCTGATGTATCTGATGTACGAGCCAGTGCAGTCGTGGTAGCCGTCGAATGTCCTGAGGATCCTGTGAAATTCCCTGCAGACGCGGATCTTGTACTGCCTATATACTCAGAGGGTGCGGATGTTACGCTTGAGGCTCCTCCCCAGTACCTGATCCTGAACTCCACCGCGAGGGCCTTCATCATCCACTGTTCTCAGTCGACCTTGGTGAGGTCGCCTAGCATCCTGCCCTCTCCTTCGTCTTTATCGTTGTAGACCTTCTCTGTGTAGTCAGCACCAGAGGATAGGAGGCCGGAGGCATCGTTTCGATGTCAGAAAGGGGGAAGAGGTTTCAGATTCCCTCAGAACGGCAGGACTTCCTTTCCATGCTGTTCCGCCAAAACCTCCGCGAATGCGGTGTACATGGCGGACAGTCCGCAGATCAGTCCGATCACTCCCGCCACGTTCGTGAGCAGGTGGTTCCCCGAAAGGTCCGCAGCCGTCAGCACGAAGAATGTCACGGTCAGGGTGAGGAACACGAACTTGAGCGAGTTTCTGCCCTTCAGCGTTCCGAGGAACATGAACAGGGTCATGATTCCCCACAACAGGCAGAACACACCCATGGTGTCTCCTCCGGAACCGGCTCCGAACATATCGGTCTTTATCGCAATGAGTGCGAGCCAGAACACTCCGTAGAGGGTGAAGGCTGTCATCCCGAAGGTGTTCCCGTTGCGGCACTCCATGATCCCGGCGATGATTTGTGCCATCCCTCCGCAGAATATCCCCATTGCGAGGGTGACGTCATCCAACTGTGTTATCCCGGCATTGTGCAGGGAGAGCAGAACTGTGGTCATCCCGAACCCCAGGAGTCCCAGGGGTGCGGGATTGGCCATCCTGGCCGGCTTTGTTTCGTCGGTCATGCGGTGTCCATGACCGATATAATATATAACGATTGACGACCAGGATATTCGTCGATTGACGAATCAGGCGGATCCGGGTGATGGGGGACATCCCCCTTCGATCCCCTCGGGCTCGTTCCAGCAGTCGTATCTCAGGAGCATGGCCGCGCCGATGATCACGATCACCGAACCGATGTTGTGCACCAGGGCACCCGCGATGGGACCCATCAGTCCGAGGACTGCAAGGATCATCGCAGCGGTGTTCAGTGTCAGGGAGAACGCGATCCCAACCTTGATGGTGAGGAGGGTCCTGCGTCCCATCCTCACTATGGAGGGTATCCTGGAGATGTCGTCGTCGACTACGACGATGTCCGCGGCATCCATGGCCATGTCGCTTCCGACACCTCCCATGGCTATGCCGACATCCGCCCTTCTGAGGGAGGGTGCGTCGTTGATCCCGTCGCCCACCATGCAGATGTTCCTTCCTTCCCCCATCCTCTCCACTATGCCGAGCTTGTCCTCGGGGAGGCATTCCCACACGGCATCGTCCAATCCGAGGGAGTCCCTGACGGATCCCGCCACCTTACGGGAATCACCGGTGATCATTATGGTGTCGAGTCCGAGGTTCTTCATATCGGCCACCGCCCTGCGGGACGACGGCTTCACGGTATCGGAGAGCATGGCGTACCCCACCGTCCTGCCGTCGATCCCGGCGTAGACTACGGTCCTTCCCTTCTCGAGGTCGGTGTTGGATGCCTCCACGGTGGAATCGAGGTTGACGGGACAGAACTCCTCCACGAGTCTGAGGTTGCCTGCGACGACGGTGTGTCCGTCCACGGTGCCGATCACACCCTTTCCCGGCATGTACTCGAAGTTTTCAGGGTCCTTGGCCTCCGGTACATGGGATGCCATCGCCTTTCCGAGGGGATGTTCCGACCTCCTCTCGACGGATGCCACGAGGCGTGCGATCATCCCGGATTCCACATCGGATGTGGAGACGAATCCCACGCATCTCACGTTCCCTGTGGTGAGGGTGCCGGTCTTGTCCATCAGTACGGTGTCGACGGATGCTATGTTCTCCATTGCCGCCCCGTCCTTCACCAGGATCCCCCTACGTGAGAGGTTGCCGGATGCGGCCAGGATGGCTGTAGGTGTGGCAAGGATGAGTGCGCAGGGGCAGAACACCACGAGAACGGTGACGGACCTGTAGATGTCCTTGGTGAACACGTAGGTGAGGATGGACACCGCCAGGGCAATGACGACGATGTACCTCGCCCAGCGGTCCGCGGTCTTGACGATCTTCGATCTTCCCGCGTCCGCATTTTCCAGAAGTCTCGCCATGCGTGCGATGGTGCTGTCGTCACCGGTGCGGTCCACACGGATGTCCACGGAGCCGTACATGTTGACGGATCCTCCGGAGACCGTGTCGCCCACCGTCACGTCTATGGGGACTGACTCACCTGTCACTATGGATGCATTGACCGATGTGCTTCCGCTGATGACCGTGCCGTCCACGGGTATGGTCTCCCCGGGCATGACGCGGACCACGTGTCCCACCCTGACGTCGTCGACGTCAACTGTTCTCTCGCCGTCCTCCGTTATGACCCTCGCGGTCTCGGGCTTCATCTCTACGAGTGCCCTGATCCCGGAGTTGGCCCTGCTGACGGTCGCCTCCTCCAGGAAGGAACCGATCTGCATGATGATGGCGATCTCGGCAGCCGCCTCAGGCTGACCGATGAGATAGGATGCGACGATGGCGATCGACACGAGGACGTCCGCGGTTATGTCGAACTCCTCCACCATACCTTTGATCGCCCCGAAGATTATGGGGACGCCGCAGACGAGCACGGGGATCCATACCGCCGCTTCCAGTTGTTCTGAAACGAATGACAGTGCGAGTCCCGCGATTCCTATGATTATGAGTGCGAGACTCCACCTCTGTTCTCTGATGACATCGGTTAGAGCAGACATCTTCTACCTTCTAGATACCTGTAGGGGGTATTGGTATATAATACCCCATGGGGGTATCAGGAAGGTATAGTTGAGATTATATCTTCGAGAATTGGTCGATGACCTTGGTGAATTCGGCGATGGTCTTGTCCGCATCGCCGTGCTCTATGCCGTCCCTCACGCAGTGCTGGATGTGACCCTCCATCACGATCTGTCCGACCTTGTGGATCGCGCTCTTCACTGCATTGATCTGCACTATTATGTCCTCACAGGGGACATCCTCGTCGATCATACGGTCTATAGCGCTGATCTGCCCCGCGATCTTCTTCAGGCGCCTGTGAAGATTGTCGGAATCCATGCACTGTTTCATGCAAGATGAATTTCCTTTTCGTACAAAAAAGGGAATGGCGGATGGTCGCCATGGTGGTGAGTTTTGGACGGGTATACCCCTTTGAGGTATGTTTCACCGTCTGGATACCTCCGTCTTCCACTTTCCCCTGACCATCAGGGAGGCGATTATCGTCACTGCCAGCACTCCGAGGATGATCACCAAAGATACCCACACGGGTATGTGGACCAGGTCGGACGCCAGGAGTTTGAACGCCACGAACAGCAGGATGACCCCCAGTCCGTACTTCAGGTAGCTGAGGGATTCGAGGCCTCCGCGGATGGCGAAGTACAGCGACCTCAGGCCTAGGACGGCGAAGATGTTGGATGTGTAGACGATCAGCATGTCCGTGGAGATCGCCAGGACCGCCGGTATGGAATCCAATGCGAACACTATGTCCGTGAGCTCGATCACGAGGATGCACATGAGCAGGGGTGTCATGACCCTCTTCCCGTCGATCCTGGTGAACAGCCTGTCCCCGTCCAGTTCCGGGGAGCAGTTCATGTGCTTCGAGAGGAACTTGGCGGTACGGTTCTCCTTGTTCTCGTCATCCTTCTTGAACAGGGTCCTGAGTGCGGCGTACACGAGCAGGATACCGAAGATGTACATCACGAAGTGGAAGTTGTTGAGCAGCTCCACCCCCGCCACGATGAACAGGGCGCGGAACACCACGGCTCCGATGATGCCGTAGAACAGGGCCTTGTGCTGATACTCGTCGGGTATGGCGAACATCCCGAATATCATGATGAACACGAACAGGTTGTCGATGCTCATCGCCTTCTCTATGACGTATGCGGTGTAGTACTCTGTCGCCAGGTCCGCCCCGTACTCGATGAAGATGAAGACACCGAACGCCAGGGCGACTGATATCCACATCACCGTCTCCAGAAGCGCGCGTCTCGTGTCTATGTGCTTAGATCCGCGGTTCAGGACGAAGAGGTCGAGGGCGAGAAGGACCACGACTATTATCGCGAAGATTGCCCAGACGATGGAATCATCCATGTTCCGGACGAGAGGCAGGTTGTATAAAAGACCGAGCAGGCTCTCTTCGGGGAAACGAAAGGGGTCCCGGGACCGTCATCCGACGGCTCCGGGGACCGTTGCGCCTCAGTGGACGTGGGGGAAGATGAAGCTGATCACGGCGATCAGCACTATTCCCAGGAGGATCAGCAGGAACGACCTGACATCCTGCTTCTTCCTGTGGAACGACTCGGGGAGCATGTCGCAGAGTGCGACGTACATGAACGTACCTGCCGCGAACGCCAGGGGGATCCCGGACACGCTGTCCACATCGATCCCGGAGAACAGCAGGAAGAACAGTATCCCCGCGATGGGTGTGATGAGCGAGAATCCCAGGAGGTACTTCAGGTTGGTCGCGCGGTCCATGTTGGACAGCAGCATGGTGGATGAGAGGGAGAACAGGACCACGAACTTGTGGATGCACATCCCTATCGTGGCCATCAGGCCGACCTCCTCACCTGCGAGGAAGGTGGCGGCGAGGGCGAGACCGTCGCATGCGGCGTGGACAGAGAGTCCAACGAAGGACGAGAGTGAGGTGATCTTGTGGCTGTGGGCCTCCTCGCAGCACTGGCATGCGCATCCGCTCATGTGCCTGTGCTTCATGACCATGTCTATCAGCATTATGAGCACGAATCCGCAGAGGATGGCGTACATGCCCTCGTGCATGTCGAAGCCACCGTGCTCCAGCTCCTCCAGAGCCTCCGGCAGGAGCATGAGGAACAGCAGTCCGAGGAATATCCCGGTGCTCAGGGCCACCAGCAGGTGGATCTGGGAGTCCTTCAGCTTCCTGACGTGCGGGATGCATGCGCCCGCCATCGAGACGACGACAAGGACGAGCGCGTACAGGACGAACGTCAACATCGAATCCATGTATTCCCGTTCGGATGGATGTTATTAAAGAGTTGGGGTCATGTTAATAATTTAATACCCTCAATGATATGATTTCTTAATAACATCGGAGACGGGTGAACATGGGGGTCATAAGCATTTCTCTGAACGACGAGAACATCGCCGCATTGGACAGGATACAGAAGGTCTACGGGCTCAGCGGGAGGTCCGAGGCCGTCAGGGCATCCATAAACGCCGCTCTGGCCGACATCAGGGAGCTTGAGTCCATGGACGGCATCGTGGAGGGGGTCCTGGTGATCGTCAGGGGAAACCATGCGGACCCTTGGATGATCCAGATCCAGGCCAGGTTCGAGGCCAACATCCGGACTCAGATGCATTCCCATCTGCAGAACCACAAGTGCCTGGAGGTCATGGTGGTCTCCTGCGAGGGGAGGGTGCTCTCGGAGATGCTGAAGGCCATACAGGCCGAGGGCAAGGCGGACTACGTGAAGTTCGTGAGGAGCTGAGGTTTTCCCTACACAATCCTCGGGAAAAGAGGTCTGTCTGTCGGAATCTGTGTGGATGATTTCCGATTCCGGCGGTGTATTGGACGGGTCCGTCCCGAGGTGACGCCACTTACTTTTTAAAGTATAATCCCTTTATTTCCTTCGGATGGGATGGCATGAGTATAGACTCACGCAGCGATAGCAGTAGCTCTGACAAGGGCAGGGGTTCGAGGATCTTCAAGAGGACCTCCACAGCGGATGTGGCAGGATTCATCAAGAAGGACCTCAGTAAGATCGGGGGGTTCACCCGCAGCATCGGGAACTCGATCCAATCAGCGATCACGAACGGTGTCAATAAGAAAGAGGTACACGACGTCGTGTACTCCACCGGGAACCGTGAACTCGGTTCCGATGGTTATGAGATCTACAACATCGAGGAGGATGTGGAGATATTCATCTCCAAGGTCTCCGACTCCGCGATCTTCGAACAGGACCAGCAGATCGTCAGGGCGACCGACGGTCAGTTCGTCGGTCCGACCGCCAAGGTCGTGAAGGTCCCCAAGGAGCAGGTCCAGGACGGAACCTCAGGTCCCGCCGACATGCACCAGCTCTTCAAGAACGTCCGTCTGGAGGACAGGAGGGACCAGGAGATCCATGGGTCTGTAGGTGTGGTGCAGGATGGGGTCCTCGTACCCTCGTCACCGGTCAACCAGGTCCCCGCCAACGCGGAGGACATCTTCAACAAGATGCAGCGCACCCACAAGGTGGAGTACGAGGAGGTCAGCGTCCTGAACGAGGATGGTTCCGTGGAGACCGTGCCCGTAGAGGGATGTGTCACAGAGTCGCCCGTGTCCGTGCCGGATGTCGAGCCCGTCGTCGGGGCAGAGGTATCCGAGGAGCCCGAGACAGTCGTGGAGACCATCGTGCAGGAGGTTCCCGAGATCGACGGTATCGCAGTCGATGTCGAGGCAGAGACACCTTCCGTCACGGAGGTTCCCGAGGAGCCCCAGGAGGAGTCCGACTTCTGCATCAGGACCATTCCCGAATCGATCGATGTTCCCGAGACCATCGCCGAGGCACCCATCGAGGCTCCCGCAGAGGAATCCATCATAGAAGAGGTTCCCGTCGAGGCACCCGTGGAGGTCCAGGTCGAGGAGCCCGTCATCGAAGCTCCCGTCGAGGCCAAGCCCAGGGACGAGTTCTTTATCGATTCCGAGTCCGAGACCCCTGTCGAGGCTCCCGCAGAGGAACCCGTCATCGAGGAGGTCGAGATCTGGAAGGAGGACATCCAGTTGGACGATGTACCCGCAGAGGCACCCATCGAGGCACCTGTTGAGGAACCCGTCGTCGAAGCTCCTGTTGAAGCACCTGCAGAGATTCCCGCAGAGGCACCCATCGAGGCCGTCGCCACACTCCAGAAGATGGATATCGGTGGATTGGAGGTCGAGGGCAACTCCGGAGTGAACGCAGCCGTCGCCTACGGAGATGTCATCGCGGTCCAGGAGTCCGAGAAGGCGAAGACATCCGCAGGAGCCATGTCCGCGCCCGAGCACAGGCCCCTCGACATCGAGGCCAAGAAGGAGGAGCTCGCATCCGAGCCTGAGGTCCCCGAGGCACCCAAGTGCTCTGTGGTCGAGACAGTTTCCGTCCCGGCCGAGGCACCCAAGCGCAAGCTCGATCTCGTGGATGAGAACTCCATGTCCAAGATCGCGGACCCTGTTCGTCACCGCCCGCGCTACAACTACAGCCGTGCGATGAAGTTCACCAACGGGAAGCTGGAGAACATCTCCAAGAAGGATTCGGACGAGGGCGTCCAGCGAATCGCAGGTCAGACCTCTCCACGTTCCGCACCCGTCGAGCGTCTCCCTTCGGCGAAGCCGAGGAAGTCCAGGATAACGATCGACGGAGATGTCGGAAGCATCATGAGGCTGACCCTCCCCGAGTTGGACCTGGATGATGATTCGTGCACGGTCGGATACGAGTGCATGTACATCCCCGATGATGGGATGGAGGCGGTCTGCTTCGCGGAACCCCCGATGATGGAGATCCCGGCGTTCGAGTTCCCGGCGCTCTCCGCACCCGTATCGGTTCCGTCGTTGGTCCCCGCAGCGGAGGTCCTGTGCATAGGATCCGCACCCGAGACGATCGCGATAGAAGCTGCGACAGAGGCGGTCCTCATCCCCGCCGCCCAGGTCGTCCTCTCCATAGAGGCGCCCGAGATCGAACCCATCACGGAAGCCGTTCCCGAGGAACCCGTCGCAGAACAGACGCACGCGGTCGTGTTCTCCTTCGGCGGAAGCGGTTCGGAAGGCTCCGTCTGCTTCTCATTCTGAAACCCGAAAACCGGCGATCCGGCGGGACTGCCCAGGCGGTCCTTCCGGATGTTTCGCCATTCGTTCCTCCGTCCCTCATCTCCTTTAAATAAGGGGTCCTTATGTGTTCACCATGGACCTATTCCAGCTGTTGCTCACAATGGCGATCCTGTTCATCCTCGCCCGCATAGGGTCGGCGCTGGTGAGCAGATTCGGTCTCCCCGGACTCATCGGTGAGATCGTGATGGGTATCATCATAGCGAACCTCGCATTCGGCGATTTCTCGCTCATGGAGTTCCTAGATCTCAGCATTTCCAATCCGAACGTACCCGATTCCCATTCGAGCACGACCTACGAGATAATCGAGGCCTTCGCAGAGCTGGGAGTCATATTCCTGTTGTTCACCGTCGGACTCGAGACGAAGGTCAAGGACCTGCTCGGTGCCGGTAAGCCCGCACTTCTGGCAGCAGTCCTCGGAGTCATCCTGCCCTTCGTCGCGGGATTCGCACTCATCATGGCTGTCGACGGTAACATGCACCACGCCATGTTCATGGCTGCGGCGATGGTCGCCACATCCGTCGGTATCACCGCGCGCATCATCAAGGATATGAAGCTCATGGACACCCGTGAGGCACGTATCATTATCGGTGCCGCCGTCATCGATGACGTCCTCGGAATGATCGTCCTCGCCATCGTCAAGGGAATGGCGGAGTCCGGAGTGTCCATCACCAACATCCTCTCGATCTCTATCCAGGCCGTCCTGTTCGTCGTGGTCGTCATCCTCGCCTGCAAGTTCGTCGTCCCGAAGATCTACGATTACTTCGACAACAGGCGTCAGAAGGCCATCGCCGAAGGCAAGGTCCCCTACTCGGTGAACAAGCTCGTGTTCGCCGTCATCGTCTGTCTCCTCATGGCCGCATTCGCGGAGTACATCGGACTCGCAGCGATCATCGGTGCCTTCCTGGCGGGAATGCTCTTCGCGGACCACGCATGGGAGTGGGATCTGGAGCACAAGATCGAGTCGATTACCACGTTCTTCATCTCGTTCTTCTTCCTCAACGTCGGTCTCCAGGTGGACATCAGCACACTCACCGACATGCACGTCGTCATCCTGGCCGTGGTCGTCATCCTCATCGCGCTTGTCACCAAGTACATCGGATGCGGTGTCGGAGCCAAGCTGGGTGACAGGCAGGTGGACAAGGCCGGATTCAACATCGTCGGAGTCGGTATGATGCCCAGGGGAGAGGTCGGAATCATCGTGGCATCCATCGGTCTCGGAACCGGAATGATGTCTTCCGATCTCTATGCGGTCGTCGTCCTGATGTCCGTGGCGACCACGATCATCGCGCCGCCGATCCTGTCCAAGCTCTTCAGGAAGAAGTACCACGAGGAGTACAAGATCACCGCTGACGACCGTATCTGATCCCGGAACGGTCATAAACATCTTCCAAAACTTCTTTTTGGATTTTTATGGATCATCGTGGATAATATCCGATACGTGGGTTAAAGAATCTTGATCGGGTGAGTGGCGGAGTACCTGTTTGTAGTGAGTGTGATATTCCTATAGCCTTAGCTATAGGATGATGGAAAATGAACGTTCTCCCCGATCAGTTGAGGGGGAAGACGACGTTCAGGAGTGAAACGATCACGATGAGTCCGATGGCGATTCCGATGACCGTCTTGGGTCCAATCTTGACACCCTTCTCGTTCTCGGTGTCGAAGTACCTCATCAGACCTGCAGATGACTGGAATCCGCTGTCGTTCTTCTTTGCCATGAATCGCCGAATCAGGGGTCCATATATAACCCCTTTGGCCGGGAGTTCGCCCATGTTGGTATCGAAGCATCGGTAATATCCTCCATCGTCTCCCACCCTTTTTTATAGAACACTGATATCGTCATCCAAGGGATGAGTGCTTTAGATGGTGTCGGGAATAGGCTGTTGTGACTTCGACCGCATGTCGGACATCAACGTCCGCGAGCAGATCCTATCACTGCCCGAGCATGCATCATGTTCCCTGGACATCGACCTCGGTTTCCATGTTCCGGAGACCGGCAAGGTGTGCTTCTTCTCCTTCGGTTTCAACACCACCGCCCCCGACATCGTGTCATCCCATGCGGATGTTTTCTCCAGCAGGCAGGTCCCCTCGTACAGCGACAGCAGGGTGCCCGGCTGGGTGGATGGGGACACCGTGGCGGTCCTGATATCGTACGACGGTTCGGAGGAGGACATCCTCTCGGTGTACGCATCTCTTGGAGACAGGGGATGCACCAGGGTCTGCGTCACATCGTCCGGACCGCTTCTCGAGGCTGCCGGAAGGGATTCCGTTCCCGTTGTGACGATTCCCGCAGGTATGAGCGCGAGGAGTTCCACGGGATATGTCCTCGGCATCCTATGTTCGATAGTTCAGGAGGCGGGCGTCTGCAACGCCG
>JBJEIK010000115.1:0-2220 GCA_051876975.1 Candidatus Methanomethylophilaceae archaeon | reverse complement strand
CTCCATGGACGGCAGGTTGCTGTTCGGCAGGAATATCCCTGTGATGCGACCCTCTCCGTCCTCGGAGATGCTCACGGTCCCTATCAGGGTGATGAATGAGGATATGCATGGTCCGCGCATCACCGTCTCCATCCCCGCATGGGGGTATAAACCCTTCCGATGACCGCCGACGTCATGTCCCGGACAGGGGTCGGTTTCACATAATCCTGTGTGGTTCGGGGTGGTATGATCATCTGTGCCAGCCGCCGCACCGACATCCCCGCGTTCCATTCCGAGTGGATGATGAACCGTCTCAGGGCGGGCAGTGTGCTGGTCAGGAATCCCATGAGCCGGAACCTGGTGCACAGGATAGACCTCTCGAGGTCCAATGTGGACTGCATCGTGTTCGTGACCAAGGATCCGGGACCGATGGTTCCCCATCTGAGGGAGATCGGGTCCATGGGGCACATGTACGTCTTCCAGGTGACACTGACACCGTACGGAAGGTCCATCGAGCCCGGTGTGAGGTCCAAGGGCGACATCAACGATTCGTGCATAGAGGTCTCCGACCGTATCGGCAGGGACAGGATGTCATGGAGGTACGATCCGGTGATATTCAACGGCACCATGGGGTTGGACTACCATCGCAGGAAGTTCACCATGCTCTGCGGCGAAGCCTCGAAATGGACGGACAGATGCATCTTCAGCTTCGTGGACACCTATGGGAAGCTCAGCAGGTTCCAGGAGCAGGGGATGATCCGTTCCATGACGAAGCAGGAGATGCTGTCCTTCGCGAGGATGGCGTCCAAGGTGGCGGAGGACCACGGCATCACCCTGACACATTGCTGCTCCAAGCTGGACCTGGAGGAGTTCGGCATACAGCGCAGAGGGTGTCTGGACAAGGAGATGATGCGTTCCCTGGACATCCCCTACGAGACAATGGACACTCCGCTCAGGGAGGGATGCAGGTGCGTGAAGAGCATAGACATCGGCGAGTACGACACATGCGACCACGGATGCATCTACTGCTACGCCAACCGTTCCGATCCCACCGCGAGGAAGGGGAGGGTGTACGACCCGGATTCGGAGCTCCTGTGGGGCGACATCACCGCCAGGGACACCATCAGGGACATGTCCTCTAGGACCGCGTCCCGTCTGGGGGACTTCTTCCGAGTTCCTCGATAGGTATATCTGGGAAATGTCGATGCGTCCGTATGGAGCTGATCACCGTCCTTCTACTGGCTGTCGGACTAGCCATGGATGCATTCGCCGTGTCCATCTGCAAGGGATTGGCCGTCAGGAGGGTGACCGTCGGCACCATGGTCATCGTCGGTCTGTGGTTCGGTGTGTTCCAGGGGATCATGCCCGTCATAGGCTATGTGGCTGGTTCTGCGTTCTACGACCTGATATCGGACTACGATCATTGGATCGCATTCATACTGCTGTTCCTGATCGGTGTCAACATGATACGCGAGGCGCGCTCCGACGAGGAGGAGGGCGTGGATGACGATCTGGGGTTCAGGACCATGCTCCTGTTGGCCATAGCCACCAGCATAGATGCGCTCGCTGTGGGAATATCGCTGGCGATGACCGGCGAAGGCATCGTCGGACCTGCCCTGATGATCGGTGTCATCACCATGCTCATCTCCATGTCCGGGGTGTGGATCGGGAGCAGGTTCGGAGACAGGTACGGCAAGAGGGCTGAACTGGTCGGCGGTGCCATCCTGATCCTGATCGGTGTCAGGATAGTTCTCGAGCACACGGGGATCATCTGATCCCGGGATATCCAGAAGAATAGATCGTGACGCTCACTGGAGCATCTTGACGACGTCGGATGGGTCCCCATCGAGTACGAGGTAGGTCTTCACGTAGTCGTTCACGGCGTATGTGAGGTCCTCGCACTTCTCGTCCCCTGTGTTCCTGAGGAGCTTGAACTTGTTGAACAGCGACGGGTCCACGACGCAGGCCGCGATCATCTCGAACTGGTCCGCCAGCTCCTTCATGTTGCCGTCGTTCCAGTGGAGCATCACCCTGTTCACGTCATCCTCGGTGAAGTCCTTGGTGTACGCCTGGAGATAGACCTTCACCATGTTGTACAGGTGGCACTCATAGTTGTCGTCCTCCTCGTAGGTCTCCTCGTTGTATCCCATCCTGGAGAGGAAGGCATCGATGAGACCGATGAGCACGGGATAGTTCCTGCAGTATTCGATGATCCTGCGGAAGATGCCGGGGACGATGTCC
>JBJEIK010000114.1:0-2225 GCA_051876975.1 Candidatus Methanomethylophilaceae archaeon | reverse complement strand
ATCGAGAGCGCCGACGGATCCGCGAGGGTCAAACTCGGGAAGACCGAGGTCATCGCGGGAGTGAAGATCATCCCCGGAACCCCCTTCGCCGACACACCCAACATCGGAGTCCTCACCACAGGTGCGGAGCTCATCCCCATGGCGCACCCCAGCTTCGAGTCCGGACCCCCCGGAGAGGACGCGATCGAGCTGGCCCGTGTCGTGGACCGCGGCATCCGCGAGTCCGGAATGGTCGACGTCGAGGCACTGTGCATCACACCCGGAGAGGAGGTGTGGATGTGCTTCGTGGATATCTACGCCCTGGACTACGACGGCAACCTGTTCGACGCCGCCAACCTGGCCACCGTGTGCGCGCTCAAGTCCGCCATCATCCCCGGAGAGCAGTACGGAAAGGGAGAGAACAAGCCTCTGCCCATCAAATGTCTGCCCATTTCGGTCACAGAGGTCAAAATAGGTAACGATTTAATAGTAGACCCAAATTACGACGAGGAACAGATTTCATCCGCCCGCCTTACCGTCACAACTGACGACAATGGCAACTTCAGGGCCATGCAGAAAGGTGGTTGCGGTTCCATCACACTGGAAGAACTCGGCATCTGCCTCGACAGGGCCGTGGAGATCGGTGCGGAAATCAGAAAAATCATCGGGTGATCAACCATGTCAAAGAGAACACAGAAAGCAGGAAGTTCCGGAAGGTTCGGAGCAAGGTACGGAGTCGTCGTCCGCAACAGGATCAAATCCATCGAGGCAAACCAGAAGGCCAAACACGAGTGCCCCGTCTGCCACCACATGTCCGTCAAGAGGATCAGCTCCGGTATCTGGTTCTGCAAGCACTGCGAGACCAAGTTCGCCGCAGAGGCCTACAGCCCCAAGACCAAGAAAGAGCTCTCCCAGGTTTCCGAGCAGTGAATCCCAAGGTGATCTGAGTGTACAGATGCGCAAAGTGTAACGAACCCGTGAGGAACGTTAACTCTTTGGGACTCCAGTGCGAGAAATGCGGATCCAAGATCTTCTTCAAAGAGAGACCCAACGTGAAGAAGGTCCTCAAATCCGACTGAGCGATGCTCAGAGCGACACTCAGGATTACAGGTGCCGCGGCTCAGGCCGCGGTACCGTCCATTTCCCCTGAGGCCGGAAGGGAACTTCCGCGCACGGAGACCGACATCAGGTCGGAAGGCAATGATGCCGTCATAACCATCACCGCCACCGACACGTCGGCCATGAGGGCCGCGATCAATTCCTACTTGGAATGCATCAGAATCATCGAGGATATCGATTATCTTACCAGAGTGAAATCATGAACGGAATCAGCCCCCAGCTTCAGAATCAGATCACCCAGTTCCAGCAGGTGCAGCAGCAGCTTCAGGCCGTGTCGACACAGAAGGCCCAGATGGACGCCCAGAAGCGCGAGCTCGTCAGGACGAAAGAGGAACTGGACAAGAGCACAGGCGCAGTCTACAAGTCCGCTGGATCCCTCCTCATCAAGGTCGACGACGTCGACGCACTGAAGGCGGATGTGGACGAATCCATCGAGATGATGGACGTCAGGCTTGCCAGCCTGGAGCGCCAGGAGAACTCCCTCAAGGAGAGGTACACCGTTCTCCAGCAGACCATCAACACCGCAATGGGCAACATGCCCCAGCAGTGAAACCCCCTTCCCCTCACAGGGTTTTATTCCCATTTTCGAGCATCCCATATGCTGCTTCGAATAGCATTATATATCGATACATGGACGATTCCCGCATGACGGATGCACTCGTGCTAGAGAACGTCCGGAAATCGTACGGCAACAGGGAAGCCGTCCACGGCATATCGCTGACGGTCCACGAGGGTGAGATATTCGGTCTCATAGGACACAACGGTGCCGGTAAGACCACCACCCTCCGTATGATCTCCACGTTGCTCGATATCACCTCAGGTTCCATCAGCATCTACGGCCACGATGTGGCCAAGGAACCTGAGGCCGTGAGAGAGATCATAAGCTACCTGCCCGAAGACGCCGGGGCCTACAAGGATATGACAGGGCGCGCGTACCTGGAGTTCATTGCCAGGTTCTTCACCTCAGGTAAGGAGAAGGATGAAATGGTGGCCAAGGGGATCGCTCTGGCCGACCTCGGCGACAGGATAGACTCCAAGGTCGACACATACAGCAAAGGAATGATGCGCAGACTCCTCATCGCAAGGGCGATAATGCCATCACCGAAACTCGCGATCATGGATGAGGT
>JBJEIK010000113.1:0-2225 GCA_051876975.1 Candidatus Methanomethylophilaceae archaeon | reverse complement strand
CGACATGTACTCGGACAGGGTCATTATGGATGCGTCGTGCCTCTTCGGTCCCCTGTCGATATCCGGGACCTCATCGAAGGAGTCCTCGATGGCCTTCCTCATCTCCTTGGTGATGATTGACGGTACCTTCACAGGCTCACGGCCCTTCTCGGCGAGGTACCTGTTCGTCGCAATCTTGACGATCCCCTGGAGGAACTCACCCATCCTGCCGTTGGGATCGATGTCGGTGAACTCCACCATGTAGTTCTTCTCGCCGAAGTGGGGGATGTCCCTGAACACAGTGTGCTGACGGAGGATCCTCTCCCTTCCGTATTCCCTCAGGATGTCCGTCCCCTTGGATTCGAGATGATCGCCGACAGCTGTGAGTGCCGAGTTCACGAGCGGGGTGACCTTGTCGGCATCGCGGCCGTCTCCCAGATAGTCCTCCATCAATCTGGCGACGAACTGGCGGGTGAACGGACCGGGAGGGTAGGACAGGATCTCGGTCAGGGCGATGTTCCCCGGGTCCCCCTTGGGGAAGATCCAAGGGAAATCGAACCTCCGACCATGTGATAGCTGGTAATCGACGAGGAACCTCCATGGGTCGGTGGGCCAGTTCCCCCTGTGCTCCTGGGACAGGAGGATGCATTCCCTCCTCACCTCGGACCTGCCAATGTCCATGTTGGCCATCTCGGACATGCGGAGGAACCAGAATCCGCGGCATCCGCGCTGCGGTCTGCCGTTGTTCATCTCGCTCCTCCAGAATATGTAGTTCGATAACGGGATCTCTCCCAGGATATCGTAGTCCGGGCATTGGTAATCGGTGAAGGCCCTCATCGGCACATCGCCCGCCCTGTCGTTCCAATGGCGTTCCATCTGCTCCCTGAAATCGGGTCCGGGGCGGAAGGTGATGTACTTCATGTAGTCCGGCTGCCCCATATCATCACTCCAACGTCCTTTCGAGGTCCTCCCTGTACTCCTCCACCAGTGAGTCCTCCTCTATGACGGTGTCCCCGATGGCATCCATGGATTTGGAGTTGATGGACTCCACCATGCGTACATCGTAAGTCCTGTTCCCATCAAGTAAAGATTTCAGGAGGTTCCTCTCCGGTTGCGACAATGATGATACGAAGGAGGGCCACTGTCCGTAGGTCTCCCTGATGACGACATCGGGCCTCTCCATCGAACCATCCTCGACCGGTTCGGAGGACATCATCTCGGTCACGATCCTCAGGTCGGATTCGGCCACATCCACCGCTTTCCTGTCCAATGTTATATCACCGTATCTGTCTGAGGTGACCTTCTGCTCGGGGTTGAACCACTGTTCCACGGATGCTATGACAACACCGGTGTAGTCCCCTCCGAATCCCTCGAACCTCTCCGGCTGGACGTTCCTGCCCCTGTGTCTCCTCACATGGTGGATGACACATTTGCACAGCTCGTAGAGTCCCCTGATGAAGGGTCCGTTGGAGCCGTAGTTGATGAACTCGTACACCTGTCTAGGCATTTTTCCATAGAATTTGAGACGGGTGAACGGGCGGATGTTCTGCGGGAACATGGATATGTTGCAGATCCCGAACAGTCCGCCGTCGTTGATGGTCATGGAATCTATCCTCTTCAGGACGTCGCAGACGATCCCCACACAGTCGCTGTCGAAATCCGCTCTGAGGGACTTGTGTTTCAGACAGGCGAGGATCATCAGGGATTCGGCGTCGTCGATCCTCTCCAGATCCCTATCGAGAAGGGCGGTGACGGCCATGCTGATGGATATCCTGTTGCGTCTGACCATGGGGTCGATGGCGTTTATCCCCTTGACGATGGCGTATTCCAGATATGTCTGCCTGATGAGCGGTCTGTTCCCGTCGTCCTGCTCGTAGGCGAGACCCATGCCCCTCATGATCTCCAGATTCACCATGGGGTCGGATTCGGAGTTGATCAGTTCGCAGAGGAGTAACCATACGTATCCTGAGTCTGTGTCCCCGTAGATCCCCTTCCTGACATCCTCCCTCCAGCGGAGGTAGAATCCCCTCTGCTCCTCTGAGAAGGATCTGAAGTCGGGGTTGGTGAATCCGGAGGGGACATAGGGGTAATCGACATCTGTTGTGGCGTTCCGGTTCTCCCTGAGATCCTCTCTGAACGATCTGCTGATCACCCTTGACCTTGAACCCAGATCGATCCTCATCTCCCCCTGCTTCTCCAGGGGAGGTTCGTCGGAGTAGGGGTCCTCGAACCCCATCTCCTTCCCG
>JBJEIK010000112.1:0-2241 GCA_051876975.1 Candidatus Methanomethylophilaceae archaeon | reverse complement strand
CGCATTTCACGCAGAAGTTCTGGTTATCTACCATGGGATGTGAATTTCCATGAATCGGATATAATGGTGATGGATTCCATCACCGTCTCTCGAACACGGCGGAGGCGTATCCGACCACGGCATCCGGATCCATGCCCAGAGTGTCGTAGGAATCGGCGTATCCGAGGATGTCCGCATCACAGCCCTCCGAGCACATCATCGCCACGGCGGTGGGCCCGTATCCGCACATCGTTATGCGGTTGTGACGGACGGTGGAGACGACACCCTCTGCATCCATATCCCCCACCTTTTGGAGCACCATGTCGGCCTGTGAGCGTGCGACGGAGTTGGGGACGTAATGGGACATGTCCGTGGATGCGATGACCACGACATCGTACCCCTCGCAGGCCTTCGTGATGTGTTCCGACAGGACTTTGGCCGCGGAGAATGACTGATCGCCCATGATTATCGGGACTATGCTCGCATCCGGATCGATGTACTGTATGAAAGGGACCTCCACCTCGATGGAATGCTCGTAGGTGTGGAGTCTGGGAGAATCGGGGATGGATCCGGCGAGTTTCGAGCATATCTCCCCGTGCGTCCTGCACTCGCCCAGAGGGGTGAGGTAGCTGTCGGAGCAAAGTATGCTCCCGGGACAGACGCCGTGATGGTCCGGACCCACGATGATGTATGCATCAGGATGCCCGTCCTCGGCGATCCTCTTGAAGGAACGTGCGGCGACCGGTCCGGAGCATACGTATCCCGCATGGGGGACCATCGCACCGCGTATCCGCCTCCCTCCGGTGGAATCCGAGGGCATCCCCGATGCCAGGGGATGGGAGAAGCACCATTCGATCGAGTCTAGAAGATCGTCCTTCGACGACGGATAGAAACGTCCCGCAACTGCCGGTCTGCGCATGATGGAGGAAGGAAGGGTGTTTGGGGTAAAGTGTTTGTTGACAGTGATACCCGTCTCAGACGAGCTTTGCCTCGAAGTCCTCGATCTCCATGTTGAAGTCGGCGGGGTCCTTGAGGTCTCCCCTTGCGACGAGGACCTCTCTGGACAGGAGCCAGTAGATGCATGCGAGGGCACGCCTTCCCTTGTTGTTGGTGGGGATGACGAGGTCCACGTTGCGGGTCTCGTTGTTGGCATCGCACATTGCGACGATGGGGATTCCGAGGTTCAGGGCCTCGTTGAGGGCCTGCTTGTCGGCTGCGGGGTCGGTGACGACCAGGACCTCGGGCTCGATGAATCCGGGGTTGGCGGGGTTGGTCAGGGTTCCGGGGACGAAACGGCCTGCGAATGCGGGTGCTCCGATTGCCTTGGAGAACTCCCTTGCGGGCTTCTGTCCGTACTGCCTGGCGGAAACGACCAGGACCCTGCGGGGGTCGTAGCGGGCGAGGAATGCGGCGGCGGCCCTGATCCTCTCGTCGGTCTTCTTGACATCGAGGACGTACAGTCCGTCCTGCCTGACCTTGTAGATGAAGTCCTTCATGTCTGCGGACTTCTGCTGTGTTCCGATGTGGACACCGGATGTCAGGTAGGTGTCCTCTGCGACCAGAAGGTCGGTGTTCACGGTAGTAATGGTCTCCTCGTCACTCATTTCTAAAACCTCTATCAGTTCCTAACGACAGAAATTGGAATCAGATCGTTATCGTATTCCAGCATGGCGATGTCAATGGGATCGAGCATGCTCTCGGGGTAGTCCACGAGGACGGGTGCGCCATAGGAAATCTGGAGCGCCCTCGCACCGATGATCCTTGCTTTCTCAAATCTAGTGTACTTCATATGAGTCACCATACGGATAAGGCCCTCTAGAGGCATGGGGTTTATAAAGATTCGCTTCGCCCCTTTATTTTTACTGTTAGTATAAACCTCTAACAACGCGCGCGCGAGGGAGAATCCGAATAACGGCGTTAAGGGAACAAGTGCCCTCCGGAGGCCCCGGCGGACGTCCGCCGGAATCGACAGTCTCATAACAACCGACGGGATTGGGAGTGGCATGACCGACGAACTTACCACATGCGCCGCGGCGTTCTTCCGCAGCATCGGAAAGGACGTGACCACGGCGGAGGAATTCGTCATGACCGCTTCCCTGGAGATGAAATGGATGTCCCCCTCGGACTCCAAGCTCCTGTTGTCCACACTGATATCGGAGGGGATCCTCGAACGCAAGGGGGACTTCGTGCGTCCCGCGATAGACCTGGGCACGGTGGATGTCCCGTTGGCCTACAGGCCCTCCCCGGAGGTCATGGACGCCA
>JBJEIK010000111.1:0-2247 GCA_051876975.1 Candidatus Methanomethylophilaceae archaeon | reverse complement strand
ATCATCCGCAGGGTCAGGCCCGATGTCATCAAGGGCAACCAGGGCGAGATGGGTATCCTGTCGGGTGTCGGAGGGGATGTGAAGGGTGTGGATTCCCACGGCGTGTCCGGCGATGTCTCGGAGATAGTCCGTGGAATCGCCCGCCGTTACGGATGCATCGCGGCCGCCACCGGTGTTCAGGACTACGTTTCGGATGGCGAGACGGTCGTGAGGCTGTCCAACGGACACGACCTCCTGGGTTCGGTCTCCGGTACCGGGTGCATGGTGTCATCCGTCGTCGGATGCTATGTCGGTGCGAACGGTCCCTCGGTGGATTCCGTTACCGCCGCCATCTCCGCCTTCAACATATCCGCGGAATATGCCGCAAGGGCCTCCAACGGTCCGGGGACATTCAAGCCCGCACTGTTGGATGCCATGTACAACCTCAGTTCCGACGATCTCGATTCAGGTATCAGGAGGGATGTCCTGTGATCGACGACATCCTTGAGTTCAACAGGCATTTCGTCGAGGACAAGGGTTACGAGAAGTACATCACCAGCAAGTATCCCGATAGGAAGGTGGCGATAGTCACCTGCATGGACACGCGTCTCGTTGAGCTCCTTCCCGCGGCCCTGGGTATCAGGAACGGTGATGCAAAGGTGATAAAGAATGCCGGGGGTGTCATATCTTCGCCATTCTCCACGGCCGTCCGCAGTATCCTCGTGGGGATCTACGAACTGGGTGTGGAGGACGTCATGGTCATCGGTCATTCCGACTGCGGTGCACAGCACATCAGCGGCGATAAGATGATCGAGCTGATGCTGGACCGCGGGATCTCCCAGAAGGACATCGACATGTGCCGTTACTTCGACATCGATTTCGACCATTGGCTTTCGGGATTCGAGACCATCGAGCGTTCCGTCCATGAATCCGTCAAGATCCTGAAGGAGCACCCGTTGATCCCGGACGATGTCAGGATATGGGGTTTCGTGATAGACTCCGTGACCGGGAAGCTGACCCCGGTGGAGTGATCAGAGCATCTTCAGGTCTCCCGTGACCTTGTCGATGTCGCTCTTGCTCGCGGGACCTATTCCGACACATGTGACGGAGCCCGGCTCGATCTGCGTCCTGCCGGCATCCGTTATCATGCTCGTGTGGAGTCCGTAGCTGCGGGCCTCCTGCATGTACTTGGTGAGCTCCTCGAGGGAATCGACCTTGAGGACCACCTTGGCCTGTCCGCCGTTGTACCAGGCATCGAAGGCCTTCTTGTCCTTCTTCTCGGCATACAGGGCGCAATCCACTGCGGCGTGACCGACCTGTGCAGCGATCTTCCCCTTACCCATCTTCAGATCGTTCCTGACGAGTACCACGAGCTTGTACTCCTCGGTGGGTGCGAAACCGAATCTCAGTGCCATGTTCGGTCGCAGATGTATTGAATATAAAAATGTATTGGGGTAGGAGACCAGCGAGTTGGTGATGTTGGAGTAGGTGTGATAGATTCCATACATTGTAATTTGAATAGTAGGTATACTTGAATTAATGGAGTTATCATCTATTAACTGATTGACAATTAATATGTTGTTTTTATATATCTGGAATGTTTCATACACTCATGAATCAAAAGGAGGGGGAGGATAAGAACATCACGACAGTCGATTACAGGCTGTATCCGAATTCCACGGATGAGAAGAAGATGGATCTTGTCAGGAACTACTGCGGTTACCTCTACAACCTCCTCCTGGAAGATGAGATAAAGCATTTCACAGAGACCGGGAAGAAGAGGTCGGTCTTCGACCTCAGGAAGAGGATGACCGTCCTCTCCAAGGACCATCCGGAGACCAGGGATGTGGTTTACTCAACATGCCGTCAGAACGTTGCCACACGCGTCCATCGTGCCATGAAGGGATGCTACAAGGATAAGGAGACGGGGGAGCTGTGCCGCAAGCCCCGTCTCAAGAATGGGAACCGCTACCACTCCTTCTGCTACGAATCGCCGCAGGGGTTCAAGTTCGTTGGGAGGAAGCTGCATCTGTCCAACATAGGGAACATCACGTACAGGAACGAACACCATCCTGCAGGTGAGATGCGCACATGCACCGTGAAGAGGGATGCCCGTGGGAAGTGGCATGCCCTCATAACCTACGACACGGAGGTCATCGGCTCCGGGGAATACGGGATGGAGAACAACGACCGCATCGGATACGACCTCGGATTGGTGGACCTTGTCACGGATTCCCACGGCAACAAGGTGAAGGTCCCCGACTTCTA
>JBJEIK010000110.1:0-12369 GCA_051876975.1 Candidatus Methanomethylophilaceae archaeon | reverse complement strand
GTCTTCAACCTGGACTTCTTCTACTCACCCCTCGAGGAGAAGGGAGAGAAGATCGAACTCCTCGGAGTCGACTGGAGATTCGAGAGTTCCCTTGACGGATACTGCAGGCTCCCCGGAAAGCAGCAGGTCGAGCTGGAGAACGATGGAATCATCCCCGAGTACACCGTCTGCGGTCACAACTCCGCGACACTGAGGGAGTCCCTCCTGGACAAGGCCTTCGCACTCGCCGAGAAGTACGTCGCGGCCACCAAGAAGTTCTATGACCCCGGTATCATCGGACCCTTCTGTCTGCAGACCTGTGTCGACAAGGACCTCAACTTCTACATCTACGATGTCGCACCCCGTATCGGCGGCGGAACCAACGTCCACATGTCCGTGGGACACCCCTACGGAAACACCCTGTGGAGGAAGGAGATGTCCTCCGGAAGGAGACTCTCCATGGAGATCCGCAAGGCCATCGAGCAGGAGCGTATCGAGGAGATCATCACCTGAGGCGAGGAAAAATGAAGTACCTCAAAACCGCGATGGTAGTCGCCATCGCTCTCGCCGCCGTCGTGATCGCCCTCCCTGCGGAGGATTCCGACGGTGACGTGAAGATCACATCCGGTATCGAATGGAAGTTCGATACCCTGAGCGGCGGATCGATAACGATCCCGGTCAGCAGCACCTACAGCGAGACCTTCACCGCCCACGTCAAAGTGACCGAGGGCGGCAAGACGGTCTTCAACGGAGACAAGGAGATCAGCAGGAGCACCGAGAGCATCACCATCAACATGCCCGACATGAAGTCCGAAGGCTACCACACACTGGTGATAGAGTTCTCCAGCGACAACCCCTACGACTATGTGTTCGATCCGGAGACCACCACAGTGACGATCCACGTTGACTCCAACGTGCTCTCCAACTGGTCCACCTACCTGATCATAATCATCGCGGTCATCGCGATCGTTGCCGTCGTCTACCTCAAGATGCGCGACACGCCCAAAGATAAGCCCACCATGACCTTCGAGCAGCTCGAGGAGGAGAGGAAATCCAAGATGGCTGCAAAGGGCGAGAAGAAGACACAGAAGGCCGAGACCCCCTCCACAGAGAGGAAGAGATACACCGGCAGAAAGAAGGAGTGATCCTTCATGCGGGGACCACCCCGCATACCTTTCCAATATCACCCGGATACAGGTGAACACCTTCTACAACACAGTTGATCATGTGAGAATATGGGATGACGGTGAACACCGCCACCCCGGATGATGATGTTTCAGAGCCTGAGCTTCTCGTCCCTCAGGTCCAGGAGGGCGACCTCGCGCCTGTCCATGAAGAACCCGAGTTTCTTGTGAAGGAGGATAGAGGGCGCGTTGTCCTCCTGGATCATGCTGTGGACCACGGTGGCACCCATCTCCCTTCCCTTCCTGGCGCACTCCCTCAGCAGCTTGTAGCCGATGGCGTTGCGCCTGAAGTAGGGGTGGACGCCCATGTTCTCGATCCAGACGACGTTGTCCTCGTCGAAGACATGGTGGAGCATCTGGGCGAAGATGAAGCCGACGATCTCCCCATCCTCCTCGGCAACGAAGCTGAGTCCGCTGTCGAAGTAGGGCTTGAAGTGGTTACGGCTGGATGCGCCCAGATTGTCCTTCCAGTCCTGGGGGAGGTCATCCCATTTGTTCTCCAGTGTCTGCGCGAAGTACTCGCGGATGCACGAGAGCTCAAGCTCGCGGACCTTCTCGATATCCTTGATCTTGATGGGACGGATCTCCATCTCACATCTCCTCCGGAGCTCCCATTCCGAGACAGTCCAGCACATCGGCCAGGACGGTCTTGGTGCACTCCACGAGCGTCAGCCTGGCATCCTTCCTGGGACCTGCGTCCAGGACGGAGACGGCTGCATAGAACTGGTTGAAGGCCACGGCGAGCTCGTGTCCGTATGCGGGGAGCATGTGGACGCGCTTTCCGTTGCCTGCGGCCCTGAGGACCTCCTCATACCTGGAGAGGACCTTGACCAGCCTGATCTCCATGGGATCGGTGAGCTTCGCGGGATCGGTGTCATGGGTGAACTCCCCTGCCTTCCTCAACATGCTGCACGCCCTGGCGTGGACATACTGAAGGTAGGGTCCGGAGTTGCCGTCGAAGTTGAGGGCCTCCTCCCACTTGAACACGAACTGCTTCTCGGGCTGGACGCGGACGATGTTGTACCTGACCGCTCCGACTCCGACGATCCTGGCGATCTCCCTCATCCTGTCCTCGGACATGTCGCTGCGCCTGGATTTGATCTCCTCGTATGCACGTGCGACGGACTCGTCGATGAGGTCGTCGAGATAGACCACGACACCCTTCCTGGTGGACATCTTACCCTCGGGGAGGGAGACGAACGCGTAGAACAGGGGTTCGGGCATGTTCTCGTTGCCCAGGATCTCCAATGCGGAGCAGAGCTGCTTGGAACCGAGCTTCTGGTCCTCTCCGAGGACGTCGATGACACGGTCCGCCCTGGTGAACTTGTCCAGATGGTAGGCGAGGTCACGGGTGGTGTACAGCGTGGTGCCGTCCTTCCTGGTGAAGGTGAACTTGGTGTTCTTCCCCTGGATGCCGAAGTCCTTCAGGTCGACATACCAGGCACCGTCCTCGGTCTCACCCGCATACTTGGACTTCTTGAGCCTCTCGACGACATCCCTGGCGGAACCGTCGGCGATGTACCCGGACTCCCAGGTGTACCTGTCGAGTGTGACGTTGATGTTCCCGAGGGTCTCCTTCAGTCCGCTGAGCATGATCTCGGCGGTGTGCCTGACGGTGTCGATGACCTCGTGGTCACCGGCCTCGAACCTCCTGAGCATGTCGGAGATCTCCTCCCTGACGGCCTCGTCGGTCTCGAGCTTCTTGTTGGCGACACGGTAGTTGGCAACGAGCCTGTGGTCGGTCTTGTCGCGCTCCTTTTCGTTCTGACCGATGGTCCTGGCGTGCTCCTCCCTCTCGGCCTCCGCATCCTCATCGGACACGTTGTTGACACCCCAGGTGAGGACGACGACCTGCTTTCCGACGTCGTTGACGTAGTACTCGGTCGTGACCTCGTGTCCGCATTTCTTCAGGCATCTGGCAAGGGTGTCTCCGATGATGGGGTTGCGTGCGCGTCCCACGTGGATGGGTCCGGTGGGATTGGTGGATGTGTGCTCCACGTTCACCCTGACGCCTGATGCGGGCATGGTTCCGAAGTCGGAACCCCTCTCGACGATTTCGTCGAGGACCCCCTTGATCATGGCGGCGGGGTCGATGTTGAAGTTGAGGTAACCGTTGGTCGAGGAGACGGCGGATATCAGTCCGGAGGGCTGTATGGCCGCTGCGAGCTCATCGGCTATGGCCTGGGGGGCCTTCCTCATGGCCTTGGACATGGTGAAGCAGGGGACCGCAAGGTCCACGGTCTCCACCGATGAGGGCTCCACGGGGAACTGGACGTCCCCGGCACCCATTGCTGCGAGTGCCTCGGAGACCTTTCTGCGGACCTCGCACTCGAAATCATCCATTATAGACATCTCAATTCACCTTGTATCTGAGGATGGCGGCGATTCCGCCGAACGCCTTCAGGAGCATGTCCCCCTCCTCTGAATCGGGGGAGATGATCTGGACGCGTGTGTTGAAGGCCTCCGCCCTGATGAAGAAGTCATCGATGAGGTCCTCCACATTGGTGACGGTTGCATTCGCTCCGCACTCGGGGCACTGGACCCTCTCGTCCGGGTCCCTGACCGTGAGCTCGTGTGTGTGCCCGGAGGGGCACTGGACGGTGATACGCTTCTTGTTGAGGGCCTCGGACAGCAGGAGCATGTCGACGGCACCCATGTCGGTGGCGTTCCTGACCTCCTCCTCTCCGTAGCAGGACAGACCTCCGTCGGTCTTCCTGATCTCGGCGAAGAGCCTCTGCATGTAGACCTTCTCCTTGGTCAGCTGGACATCCGTGATGATGTCCCTGGCGTTCTCCACAAGCTCCCTGAGTCCGGACTCGTCGGTGTAACCGGTGTCCACGAGGGGGGAGATGACCTTCTTCCTGAGCTCGTGGTGCAGGTACTCCTCCTTCACGAAGAAGTCCTTGGTCGCTCCGGGCCCTCCGACGAGGATACCGAGGAGCTCGGGCCTGTTGAGGAATACCTCGGTCGCGTTGTCCGCCACCTTCTTGAAGAACTCATGTGCCGCGATCTCGATCAACCTCTCGAAACGGACGGATGACTGTCCTCCCTGGTGGTGCTTGCTGGGGACCAGCGAGTCGAAGTGCTTCAGAACCTGGATCCTGCTTCCGGACAGCAGACCGAGTGTGGCCTCGGACCTGTCGATTGTGATCAGACCGTAGCATTTCTTGTCCAGGAGCATCGACTGGAGAGGCTCCGTGAAGAACTGTGAATCGCACCTGTAGAGGAACGCGGTGATCGGCTCCGGCGGGTTGATGACGTACTGGACCATCTTGGTCTGGTCGCCTGCGCGGGGGACCTCTCCGCAGAAGATCACCACTCCGTTCTCCGGAGGTGCCTTGTAGGTTTTCAGTCGAGCCGCGATGGAATCGATCGCACTGGTGACGTTCTTCATCGTGGTCTTGGACTTGATGTTGGACGCCTGCGACTGCTCGTTCCTGAGATAAGCCATGACCTCGGAGATCTGCTTGGATCCGGGAATGTATACCGAGATGAGCTCGGTTCCCCTGCCCTTGTAGCTGGTGATCTCCTGCATGTCCTTCTTGAAATCGTATCTTGCCTTGTCTTCCGAATTGGTTTCTCCCATTAGGTCCACCCGAAGGGGGCTGACGCCAGTAGCTCTAATATAATTTTCGCGGGCGCGCGCGTGATACCGTCCGGCAATCGGTGGATTCATATCCGACCTTCGGTTACGACCTGACGGTGAACTCCACGGACAAGGTCGTAGTATCCATCGGAGGTTCCATTCTGGTACCCGGAGACAATGATTCAGAATACATATCCAGACTCGCCGAGATGCTGAAGGGCATCAGGGACGAGGTCCAGATCGCCATCGTCTGCGGCGGCGGAAAGACCGCCAGATACTACGCAGAGACCGGCAAGGCCCTCGGAGGAGACACGTACCAGCTCGATGTCCTCGGAATCGGTGCCACCAGGCTCAACGCACAGCTCCTGTCACTCGCACTCGGCGACATGCCCGACGAGGTACCCAGGAGTGCGGAGGAGACCGCCAGGAGGTCCCAGCCCGGCAAGATCGTCGTCATGGGCGGAACATTCCCCGGACACACCACCGATGCGGTCGCCACCATGGTCGCCAGGGAGATGGAGGCCGACAGGGTCGTGAACGCCACATCCGTCGATGCGGTCTACACAGACGACCCCCGCAAGAACAAGGACGCCAAGAGGATCGAGAGCATGACCATCTCCGAGCTCGGAGACATCGTCTACAAGGAGCACGACGCGTCCAAATCCAGCGTCTTCGATCCCCTCGGGGTCAAGATCGCCGCGGCGAACAAGATCGACATCATGATGGTCGACGGAAGGAACCTGGAGGAGCTCCGCAAGGCGATTCTCGGTCAGCCCTTCTCGGGGACCACCGTCAATTCCCACTGAGGGGTTCCAGGTCGGCCGAGGCCACCTGTTCGAACCCAGCCGAGGCTATGAGGTCGGACATCCGCCTCTCCTCGGGCTTCTTCATCGATTTCCTGTGAAGATACACCAGTTTGGTGTCCGTTGCAGCACATGCATCCCTGAGCATGCGGACTATGTCCTCATCGTCCCTGTTCTCGATCTGGTAGTTGGGCATCATGTGCCCGAAGTTGGCCTGATACTTCGAGGCCACCTCCGTGAAACGGGGTGCGTAGTGTCCTCCACCGAGACCCACCAACGACGGATACTCCGGATGGGGATCCAGGTCCTCGATCACATGTGCCAGTATCTCCGCGGCATGCTTGTTCCCCCAATGGGTCTCCTCGCTTCCGACCTCGATGAAGAAGGTGGGCTTGTCCAACCAGGGGCCGTGATGGGTGACCTCGAAACAGGTCTGAGTGTCCTCCATGTCATTGTACGCCAGGATGCGTCTGAGTGCATCGGTCATGGTTGCGGGTGATGCCCTCACCAGCGTCTCGGCCTTTCCCCCGTACTCGTTCTCATGGTAGTTCCCGATGGGATGGGCGGTTAGGGCCGGCCTTCCGCTCTTCGCCGAATGCTTGGACATGAATATGACCTCGTCCGGATCTATACCGAAACCGCGGACCATCCTGTCGATGTCCTCGTGATAGATGTGCAGGTCGGGTATCGAGACCATGAAGGTGTCCCCGTAGACGAGATAGCTGTTGGTGCCGTCGTCACCAAGGTCCTCCCATCCGTGGAAGGACAGGAGCGATTCCCTCATGTTCACCGAGGGCAGGTCAGGTTCACTGCATACGAGGAGTCTCGACATGGAACGGCCGATGACCGCGGAGATATTTCTATCCTGTTCCACGTTCCACTCTTACAACTACAGAATGTATGCGAAAGGTCCATCATTTTAAACCAGAACGTCGAGGACGTTGTATGGAAAAGGTCACTCTTCGCGGGAGGATCATGCTGTACCTCTCGAAATACGATTATCTCGACCGCGGGATGGCTTACGGTGCACCCCTCGAGATCACACAGGACGGGGTGGCGATCGCCCTGGGAATCACACGCGCATACTCCTCCCTGATGCTCAACCGCATGGAGGAGGAAGGGCTGGTCGAACACCACATGGCCACGATACTCGGTACCAAGAACAAGAACAAGCGCAGGATCTACTTCCTGACCGGAAAGGGAAGGAAGGAGAAGGAGGCGCTCGTTCTGGACCTGGAATCGAAAGGCATGGATCCCGACGACATCTATCCGAAACAGGACATCAACCATTGCAGCTCCGATGTGTTCGAGAGCCTCGACCTCGAGGAAAGGGACGTCATCGGATCCATCTGCCTCATCGACGGCAAGGTCAGCAGATCGAGTCTGCCTGGCGGTGAGCACCCCTTGATACCGTTCGACCTCAGCGGCGATGTGCTCCTGAAGGATTCCACGAAGAAGAGGATACTCGCCCTGGCGGATGAGGACACACTGCGCAGATGGCACAGTCTCGCCGCGGACTGGTGCACGGACAACGACAAGGATCCGGGTGAGAGGTTGCGCCATCTCCTTGGTGCCGGAAGGATCAGGGAGGCCAGGAGGCTGTTCGTCAGGGAGAGGTACGGCTTCATGGAATCACCGGAGAGATGGATGCTCGATGCAACGGATGACCTCTGCAGGGGGTGCGACGACCAGACGGTACTGGAGGCCGCATCCAGGATCGCCATGGAACTTGACGAGACTGCCACCGCCAAGGGATACGCATCATCGATGACGGACGGGACCACACTGAAGGAATCCCTTCTGGCGGAGATCGCCCTGAAGGAGGGGTCCGTGGACGAGGCGCTGTCCATGGCCTTGGAATGCTACAACGGCGATTCCGCATCGGCCATCGCATTGGGGAAGTGCATGCTGGCCGCAGGGAGGCCGTCGGAGGGCAGGGTGTTCCTGGCGAAGGCGAGGAAGGCGCTCGTGGACGAGGGATGCATATTCCGTCTGGACGAGGCACTTGCCCTGGATGCGGAATGTGCGATGGAGATGGGTTCCTTCGAGGAGGCCGACAGCATCCTGGAGATGGTCGGACACGTGACGAGGAACAAGAAGCTGTGTGAGCGGGTCGCGGCCGTGAGGGACCGCATGGCCCGCGGTGAGGTTTCAGAGGATTGTGTTGGACTTCAGGTTGTCCAGATCTGAGATGTACAGGTCCCTGATGTCCTTGATGTTCCACTTGAGCATGGCGAGCCTCTCGAATCCGAATCCCCATGCGAGGACGGGGCTGGTGACACCGAAGGGCGCCACGACCTCTGGCCTGAAGATACCGGCCCCTCCGAGCTCCATCCACTTTCCGTTGAAGAACACCTCCAACTCGAGGGAGGGTTCCGTGTAGGGGAAGTATGCGGGACGGATACGGATCTGATCGAATCCCATCCTGGAGTAGAACTCCCTGATGATGGAGATCAGCATGTTGAAGTCCGCGTTCTCATCAATGATGATACCCTCGATCTGGGTGAACTCGGGAAGATGGGTCGCATCGATGGACTCCTTCCTGAAGATCCTGGAGATAGAGAAGGCCTTCTGGGGTGCGTCGGGGTGTTCGGCGATGTACTTGATGCTGCTGACGGTGCTGTGGGTCCTGAGCAGGGCGGCCTCCGCCTTCTCCCTGGACCACTTACCGCCCCATCCGGTGGAGCCGGTGTCCCCTCCGTTCTCGTGGATGTTCCTGACCATCTCCACGAGCTCCTCGTCATCCACATGGATGGAAGGGGGGTTCTCGAGGTAGAAGGTGTCCTGCAGATCCCTTGCGGGGTGGTCCTGAGGGGTGTAGAGGATATCCAGGTTCCAGAATGCGGGCTGGACGTACTCGGAGGACATCTCCGTGAATCCCATGTCGGTGAACAGCCTCCTGACCTGGGCTCCGAGCCTGGACAGGGGATGCTTCTTCGCGGGCGTCAGTGTGGGGGCGAAGGTCTGGATGTCGTACTTCCTGAACTCCGCATCCTTCCACTCACCGCTCTGGATGAGACGGTCGGTGACGTCGGTGACCTGGGGCTTGAGCTCGATGCCGGAGGCGGCTGCCTCCTTTCCGAGGTCCGTGAGGGAGATCTCCCTCTCCGTGACGACCTTCTCGCCGATCATTCCCTGACGTCCCTTCAGGTCCTTCACGATCTTCGCGTCGGCATCCTTCTCGGGAACGGGTCCCTGTGCCATCCTCTTCAGGAGTGCCTCGTCCGGCATCTCCGACGAGAGCATGGCGCGTCCGTTGTCGGTGAGGACCAGTTTCTTGGAATCACCGTCTTTGACGATATCGGCCAGGTTCTTCCTCTTGAGCCATCCGACCGCGATCTTGTCCGCCCCTCCGGGCATCGCATCCGCCAGGGCGTTCATGTCCATGCTTCCGCCCGCGGCATCGATGCACCTGATGGCGACCCTCTCGGGGAGACCTGTCTCCACGATGCCGGCATCGGTGAGAACGTAGAATTTCTCCGATGACTCCCTGATGGCGGCCATTCCCTTGGATTCGAGCCAGGATGCGGCCCCCATGATCTCGACCTCCAGGTCGAACCTCCCGTCGGCGATCATGTCCGCCGGGGATGCTGATCCTCCCCTGTCGGCCAGGGCCAGCAGGAGCCTCTTCTCGTTGTAGCTAAGTCCTTCAAGGATCTCTGCGTTAACCATGATGAATCACCACTCGAAGCCGTCGTATGTCATGTCGGCCACGACATCCTTGGCCTTCTCCCTCCTGTCCTGATGCTCCTCCAGGAAGACGTTGATCTTCTCGGTCAGGCACATCTTGCACTCACCGCACAGGATCTCACCGTTGCGGCATTTGGTGGCGAGCTCGTTGAGCTTCTCGTCGTCGTGCTCGAACAGATAGTAATTGTACTTGAAAACGGCGCAGACCTCGGGGTTCCCTCCCTTCTCCCTCTGTTCCTCCACGGACACGCATCCTCCGGTGAAGGCCCTTCCGACCTTCTTCTTGACGGCCTTGGGGGTGTCGGTGGTGTAGATCGTGGCGTTCTCATCGGAGGAGGACATCTTGTCTCCGCCGTTGAGTCCGGGGAACATCTTGCAGTAGAGCAGCGAGGGCTTGGGGTAGTTCAGTCCGGGGGCCACGTCCCTGGTCACCCTGAAGTGCGGATCCTGGTCGATACCGCAGGGGATGAGGACAGGAGTCTGCTTCCCGCTCTCCTCCGTGGGAAGGAATGCGGGTACGGACTGGAGCGTCGTGTAGAATATGGATCCGATGTTCGTGGAGTTGTCGAATCCGAAAACCGCCTTGGCGGTGGAGAACGTGACCTTCTTCGAAACCCTCAGGGCGATGGGGTAGAGTTTGTCGATGTTCTTCGTGTTCACGATGATCCTGGTCTTCTTGGGGTCGAATCCCAAAGCGATGAAGTCCAGGGCGTTCTCGTATGCCATGTTCGATGTGTCATCGAGGGTCAGGTCCTTGAACAGGAACTTCTCGTCATCGGTCATCTGGAAGAGCATGTCCACTCCGAATGTGTCCTGGACCCATTTGTTGAAGATCCAGGGCATGATGTGACCGAGATGGGTGTTGCCCGAGGGTCCCCTGCCGGTGTAGAGCACGAACCTGTTCCCTTTGTCGTACTCGTTCAGGAGGGAGATCATGTCCCTGTGGGAATAGAAGATCCCGCGTCTGATCATGGGATGGACCTCCCCGTACTTCGACAGCCTCTCGATGAGCGCGTCGTCGATGGGTGTCGTACCGAACCTCTCCTGCAGGAGATCGTAGTCGATGTCGCCCGTGACCTCCCATGGTGTGACCTTGAAATCCTCTGGCATAGTTTATAACCATCCGACGGTACGCGCGCATGTTATTATACCTTTACACACGCGCGCACGACGGTTCGCGCGAAGAACTTTATTAAGATGCGGTCGTTCATAGGCGCATGTGGAAGATTCTCGGAAAGGATGCGATATACATCGACATCCCCAACACCTGGAAGGAGCGCATGCTCGAGCTTGCCGGAGAGGATGAGAAATCACAGAAGTTCAAGGACATAGTTGAGAAGTCCGAGGTCACCTACCTGCTGAACGGGACGACGGAGGAGCACACGTTCTTCATCAAGGTCCCCGACGACATCACTCCCGAAGACATACAGGTCCTTGCCGATGTCTCCCTGGAGATCCTGAAGAACATAGACTTCCCATGTGTGGAGGTCGAGGGGGTCAGGCAGAAGTATCAGGTGATCATCACGAACTGGAAGGAGCCCGAGATCATCGGACTCAACAAGACCCCCGGTATGTCCTCCGGAGAGGTGTTCAAACCCATCATCAAGGGACTCGACAGTCCCGGCAGACTGAACCCACAGTTCGAGTCTCAGTACTTCTGATCCCCGCTTCTGTCGAAGCATGACCTGGGATCCCTTTCCGGGGTCCCGGGCAAATCCTCCTTAACCTTCCCGATCGGCCCATTATATCCGGAGCATAGGTCAGCAGGATGGAAAATCGCCCACTTGGAAACTATGTCCCTGATGACGGACAATTGATTGTGCATATGGTACATCGATGAGGCCGTGACCGTGATTATGACCACCATCGCCAGAGACATGAGGGCATTGCACATGGTATGGACATCGACGGACAACGCCACACCCAGGATGACCAGAACGAACAACAGCGGCATGAACATCCTCTTCAGGGTCTCCATCAGACCATCGGACAAACCGAAATCACGATTGGCTGTGACGATCCTCACATCCAATGCACCGAAGATGGTCCACGGCATGGATATGGCGATGATGTAAAGGACGATCGTGAGTATGTGAACGGAAATACCATCGGTCTGTACGCCGAATGCGGGATCCAGGAAGATGTAGATCCAAAGGAACGCACAGGGAACAGATGCAAACGAAAGGGTGCGGAGCATGTCGTTCCAAGGGAAACTCTTCCTGTGTACACCCGTCTCCATGACGATATCGCGGGCATCCAGGTCGGCGGGGATGTTGAACATGAAGGATACGACCCTGTCCGATACACTCCTCCTTTCCCGGATATTGATGGTCTCCACCGATGTGAGGATCCTGTAGAAAAGCAACCTTTGGACCAACCCCGATAAGACGGAAATACCTTCGGAACACACGGAAAGACACAACACCAGGATGGAATAGGCCGGACCGATGATGTATGCCACGCATGTGACCGATACGATCAGAATGAGGGTCACCCATCTGTGTTCGGAGACGAAGCTGACGACACCTGCGACCAGAAAAGGCAGAACAAGCACCGGTGTGACAACATACAGACTCAGATCGGTCGATAAGGTGGTGATGATGACTGTTATCAGGGATGCCACGAAGAGGAACAATGTCAGATATCCCATACGGACATCCGTCTTGTTCATCGATACGAGTTCCGGACCGATCATCTCGGAACCTGCCTCTGTGCAGACCCCTGGGAACCTCATTCCTTATCAACCCATGCATCCACGGTGACCTTTGCCTTGTCACCCTTGAAGACCCCCAGGAGGATGCCCATGTCATTGGATTTACCTGTGGGATAAGGGCCCATGGTGATATCCCTAACCTGCTCCTTGTGACCTGCGGAAGAACGGTCGCTGTTGGCGACGACGATATCCACGGGGATATCAGAGGATATCTTCACATAGAGCATCCTGTGGGGCTTGACGTCCAACGGGATCGTGACCACATTGCGGTAGCATCCATCAACGGTGGGATCGAAATCTCCGACGGAAACGGTCTCTGGACCGTACACCTGGACCTTTTTGGATAGGAATGACATCAGTTCTGCACCTTCAGACCGTCAACGGCTTCGGCGCTATAAGGAATCTGTCATTCCG
>JBJEIK010000109.1:0-2263 GCA_051876975.1 Candidatus Methanomethylophilaceae archaeon | reverse complement strand
TCTCGCCCAGTCCCCCCAGCTCTACAAGCAGATCCTCATGAGCACCGGTCTGGACCGCGTGTTCGAGATCGGACCCGCATTCCGTGCAGAGCACTCCAACACCAACCGTCACGTGACCGAGTTCATCTCCTTCGACGGTGAGATGTCCTGGATCGAGAAGGAGGAGGATGTGATGGCGATGATCGAGGAGATCGTCGACCACGTGCTCAACGGACTGAAGGAGAGGGGCGCAAAGCAGTTGGAGATCCTCGGAAAGGAGATCAACGTGCCCGCCAGGCCCTATCCCATCCTCACATACTCCGAGTGTCTGAAGATCGTCAACGATGCCGGACTCCCCCTGAAGGAGGGCGACGACCTGGGAACCGAGGGAGAGAAGATCGTCGGAGACCACATGGCCGAGAAGGGATGCGATCTCTACTTCATCGCCGAGTACCCCGAGGAGGCCAAGCCCTTCTACATCATGGAGAAGGACGGCACATCCTATTCCTACTCATTCGACCTGGACTACAGGGGACAGGAGATCTCCTCCGGAGGACAGAGGGAGCACAGGTATGACAAGCTCGTCGAGAGGATGCAGAAGAAGGGACTCGACCCCGAGGACTTCACATTCTATCTGGATGCCTTCAAGTACGGAATGCCCCCGCACGGCGGATGGGGTATCGGTATCGAGAGGCTCCTTGTGAAGATGCTCGACCTGCCCAACATCAGGGAGGCCATCCTCTTCCCCAGGGATCCCAGCAGACTCTCCCCGTGAGACGATCAAACAGGGGGCATCCGCCCCCATTCACCCTGATGGGTCCCGATATTTGTTTTCTCGGGGCCCGATTTTTCCATGGTTACGACCTCCGATGATGATGGGAGCATGGTTCTGAGATACCATCTTCCGTATGGTCATCGGGATCCGATATCTCTCACTCGACTCATCTCAGAATCATTCTTTTTGTGTGATTGGCTAACAATCATTAGCTTTATCTAGGCTAACAATGATTAGCCATCATGGAAGGAACCAGGGACAGGATCATCAGCGAGGCTCTCCGCCTATTCTCGGAGAAGGGATACGGAGAGGTCACCGTATCCCAGATCTCGGAAGCGGTGGGCATCAAGCCACCGTCACTCTACAAGCATTTCCAATCCAAGCAGGACATATTCGATGCCATCAAGGGCAGGATGTCCGATCATTACATGCAAATGGTCTCCGGTCTCGGGATAGACGGGAACGATGCATCCGCGGATATCCCCATCTATGACGGGATAGGTGAGGACGAGCTTGTGCAGATCGGAAGGTCCCTGTTCACGTTCTTTCTGAGAGATGAGGACAACTCCCGCTTCAGGAGGATGCTTTCCATCGGTCGCTACTCCGATCCCGAACTCGATTCGATGTTCCTTTCCCAGTATATCGACCTCCCATTGTCATATCAGTCGGAGATATTCCGCGGAATGCTGGAATCCCGTGGGATGGACGGTGATCCCCGTACGATGGCATTGGAGTTCTACTCCCCTATGTTCATCCTCCTCATGTCCTGCGACACCGATCCGGGGAGGGAGGAGGAGGCACTGGGTATGGTGGAGGACCACATCAGACACTTCTCAAGGGTGAACTTCGGGGTGATCGGATGAAGGTGACGGTGATATACGGCCAATCCCACAAGGGCATGACATGGTCCATGACGCAGCTGCTGCTCGAGTATCTGGAGCCTGATTATGTCGATGAGTTCATGCTCCCACGTGACGGTCCTCCCAGTTGCATCGGATGCAACAGATGTTTCATGGAGGGGGAGGAGAGGTGTCCCCATCACGACAGGGTCATACCCATTATCGAATCGATGAGATCATCGGACATCATCGTCCTGACATCGCCCAACTATGTGGATGGGATGACTGGGGCGATGAAGGACCTGATGGACCATCTCGCATACACGTGGATGTCCCACCGTCCCAACGGGGAGATGTTCACCAAGACCGCGGTCGCCATAGTGAGCTCGGCCGGTGCCGGGAACAGGCGCGTGCTGTCATCGATGGAGAGACAGCTCCGCAGCTGGATGGTCCCGAAGGTCCACACCATAGGTCTCGTCTCACATGCCTATTCGATCCAGGACCTCACGGAGAGGAAGGCGGGGTATGTGGACAGGAGATGCTCGAAGGTGGCATCATCGATCATTTCCGGACAGGGGAAGATTCCGTTTTCCATCCGCCATAGGTTCCTGTTCTCAGTGTTCAGGAGCATGCAGAGGGGTTCATCCTGGAAGGAGAAGGACAGGGTGTG
>JBJEIK010000108.1:0-2300 GCA_051876975.1 Candidatus Methanomethylophilaceae archaeon | reverse complement strand
CAACTTACCTACCAGATTATATACGATGGAGTATGCCACGTCCGCGGGATCCTGACCCTTTCCGATCCTTGAGAACAGTTCCGCGGTCTTCACCACACCGTTCTGGCAGGTCGTCTCGAACCCCTCTATGAGCTTACCGCGGCTGAGTAGGGGTTCCAGCCTCATCGCCGGTTCACCGTCATAGGTGCGTTCCTTGCAGACCCCCAACGAGAAAGATAGCGCATCCAGGATCCTTCCGAATGACGACGTCCGGACGCTGCGGTCCATCAGCTTCGTGAGGACCATGGCCTCCCTGTCGGTGAAGTCGTGGTTCTCGTCGCCGTTCATGCTGTCTATGGCGAATCTGAGCCTCCTCAGGTCGTAGAGCGCCTTCTCGGAACCCAGGAGCGGTATGGTTTCAAGGTGCCCCACCCTCTCATAGTGGTCCAGGTCCGCGTAGAGGACCTCTCCTCCCCATGCCGTCCCGTCATCACCGTGTCCGGTTCCGTCCAACGTGAGCGCTACACATTCATCTATGCCGTTGTCGACCATCAGGGATGCCGCATGTGCCCAGTGGTGCTGCACCTCCACCCTCTCCGCGCCGTACTCCTCGCAGAGTCTCTTTGCGAACTGTCTGTTGGAATACCCGGGATGTAGGTCGGTGGCGACGATCTGCGGTCTGCATCCGACAAGGGACATCTGCATCCGGACGGCCTCTTCCAGGTATTCGGGGACCCCGATCTTCTCGCCGTTGCCTATGTACTGGGTCGGCCAGATCCTCCCGTCCGCCGCCACCGATCCGGTGAGGTTCTCCTGTGCACCGACCGCTACAACATGCCCCCTGAGGGCTGTGTCGAGGTGGTATGGCATGTTTCCTCTGGACCTGCGGATGAACTGCGTCCTGTCCCCGAGGAACCTGACGACGGAGTCGTCGGCCCTGTTGATTATCGGCTGATCGTGGAGGAGGTAGTAGTCCGCCCCGAGTTCCAGTGCCCTGCCGTTGTCTATGATCATGGGTTCGCCCGGGATGTTGGCGGATGTCATCACTAGGGCATCATGCTCCATCTTTGAGAACAGGATGTGGTGCATCCCTGTGTATGGGAGGAACATACCGATGTTGTCCAATCCTGGTGATGCGATCTCAGTCGTCTCAGATGGGACCTTCCTCATCAGGACTATCGGCCTGTGGGGGGATGTGACCATCTCCGTCTCGGCATCTGTCGGGTCCGCATACCTGCGGAGGGCCTCCATATCCCTGCACATGATGGCGAAGGGCTTGTTCCTCCTGCCGTACCAGTCCCTCATCCTCTGCAGTATGTCGAGGTTGCAGCAGATGTGCATCCCGCCCCATCCCTTCACGACACCTATACAACCCTCATCGAGCCTTTCCGCCAGATATCCTATCGGATCCTCAATCTCCATCCTCCTCCCTTCCCTGTCCAGGAGGTGGTAGGACGGTCCGCAGACCGGACAGCATATGGTCTGGTGATGGAACCTCCTGTCCGAGGGTTCGGAGAACTCCCTCCCGCATTCGGGGCACATGGGAAAGCCGTCCATGGATGTATTCGGCCTGTCGTAGGGAACATTCCTGAGCAGTGTGAAGCGCGGTCCGCAGTTGGTACAGGTGGTGAAAGGATAGTTTCCGCGTCTGCCGGATGAGAACATCTCCTTCAGACAATCATCGCATACGCAGCTGTCGGTGGGGATGGATGCTCCGTTGCCTCCCTCCCCGGAGACGGTGATCGAGAAACCAATGGGGCCGTCATAGGGTGTGTCGATCCTCTCGATGGATTCGATCCTCGCCAGAGGGGGCAGATCATCCATGAGTATGCCGAGGATCCCGTCGATGTCGTCGCTATTTATGATGACATTCGAACCATCGTTGCAGACTGTGCCGGATGCCCTGGCCTTCATCGCCGCACGGTACACCGCCGGTCTGAACCCCACTCCTTGGACGGTGCCTCTGATGATCGCCTTCATGTTCCACCCGAGCCGTTGCATGTAGAAGGTATTATCCTCAGATCCTCCGGTCCGTATTTGTCCATCCAGTCGAGAATGGAGTCTATCATCTTCGCGGAGTCCATCCCCTTCTCCGTGAACACATATCCTACCCTGACCGGTGTTTCATCATGGACTATTCTCCTTACCAGTCCCTTCTCCTCCATCTGTTTCAGTTTCTTCGAAAGTGCGGAGTTCGTGATTTCCGGTATGAACTTCAGGAATTCGTTGAAACGGTGTTCATTGCCATCGGAAAGGACCACTGCGATGCATGTCGCCCATTTTCCCAAGAACACATCGTCAAAACACATGATCATCCGGAC
>JBJEIK010000107.1:0-2322 GCA_051876975.1 Candidatus Methanomethylophilaceae archaeon | reverse complement strand
CATCATCGGATGGAGTTCGCTGACGACCACAGCGACCTGGATATTCTTATCGTGATGGACACCGACGAGAGCTACTGTAGACGTTCTCGAAGATATACAAGGTTGTCAGCAAGATCCGCATACTACGGGACATCCTCGTTCTCACACCGTGAGTTCGACTGTGAGAAGGACAATCGATTCTCATTCACCCACAGGATCATCAGGATGGGAAGAACGGTCTATCGAAGAAGTCAATAAGAAGAATAATGCGGAGGAAAGGTGGGGATGTCCTCCCGGACACCCCCGTTTATGATCATCAGTAGGAGACACCCTGCCAGAGCATGGCGTTGGCGACCTTCTCGAATCCTGCGATGTTGGCTCCGGCCACGAGGTTGCCCTCCATGCCGTACTTCGCAGCTGCCTCGGAGGCCTGCTTGTAGATGTTCACCATGATGTCGTGCAGCTTGGCATCGACCTCATCGAAGGTCCAGGAGAGCCTTGCGCTGTTCTGACACATCTCCAGTGCGGAGGTTGCGACTCCACCGGCGTTGGCGGCCTTTGCGGGACCGAACAGGACTCCGGCCTTCTGGAACTCTGCGATGGCTCCGGGTGTGCTGGGCATGTTTGCTCCCTCGGCGACGGCGAAGCATCCGTTCTTGATCAGGATCTTGGCGTCCTCCTCGTTCAGCTCGTTCTGGGTTGCACAGGGAAGTGCGATGTCACAGGGGATGGTCCAGATTCCCTTGCCCTCGAAGTACTTCGCGGAGGGTACGTAGTTGGTGTAGGTCTTGATCCTGTCCCTCTTGACCTCCTTGATCTCCTGGAGGGTCCTGTAGTCGATTCCGTTCTCATCGAGGATGTATCCGTTGGAGTCGGAGACAGCGATGACCTTGGCTCCCAGCTGGGTGGCCTTCTGGCATGCGTAGATGGCGACGTTTCCGGAACCGGAGATGACGACCTTCTTTCCCTCGAAGGACTTTCCGTTGTGCTTGAGCATCTCGTCGGCGAAGTAGCAGAGTCCGTATCCGGTCGCCTCGGTCCTGGCGAGGGATCCGCCGGATCCGATTGCCTTTCCGGTGAGGACTCCGGTGAACTCGTTCTGGAGTCTCTTGTACTGGCCGAACATGTATCCGATCTCCCTTCCGCCGACTCCGATGTCTCCTGCGGGAACGTCGGTGTCGGGTCCGATGTGCTTCACGAGCTCGGTCATGAAGGACTGGCAGAAGCGCATGATCTCGTTGTCGGACTTGCCCTTGGGGTCGAAGTCGGATCCTCCCTTTCCTCCTCCGATGGGGAGGGTGGTGAGGCTGTTCTTGAAGATCTGCTCGAATCCGAGGAACTTCAGGATGGACAGGTTGACGGAGGGGTGGAGCCTGAGTCCGCCCTTGTAGGGTCCGATGGCGGAGTTGAACTGGACACGGTATCCGCGGTTGACCTGGACCTTGCCCTGGTCGTCGACCCAGGACACACGGAACATGATGATCCTCTCGGGCTCGACGATCCTCTCGATGATAGCGGCCTTCTGAAGCTCGGGCCTTGCCTCGACGACGGGCTCCAGGGACTCGAGGACCTCCTCGACTGCCTGAAGGAACTCGGGCTGGTCGGCGTTGCGCTGTTTGAGGCCTGCGAAGACCTCCTGCAGGTATGCATTCTTGATTGCCATTTATTCCACCTTTCGGGAACTCCACCCGTCTGCACGGGCTTCTCGTTCTCTGATTCGAGGATGAAAGTCATAGGATATAAGCCATTTCATCAGTATCCAGATTTATTTTGTTCATGTGTGAAAAAATTAAATCAATTATTATATGATTGTACATAAAAAATCAATTTTAATGGATGTTTGTAGGTTATGGGTGTTAAGGGTAGTGCCCGACATATGTCGGCAGGATGCACGCCGGAAAAGACATCCCGACAGTGGGAGACGGTGATGATGTTCGTATGTCGGATGGGGAGACGGGTGATATCGGAGAAGAGAGGTAATGCCCCGCTGACCGGGCGGGGCGGTTTGCACAGAGGAGGAAAACGCCCTCCGGACTCATTCGTCCCATTCGGCGAAGAGCCTGGAGATGCCCTTCTTGGCGGTGGACCAGCACGGCATGCCCCCGGTGAGCACAGCCACGTTGATCGCCTCGAGGATCTCGAGCTTGGTGGCGCCGTAGTTCTTCGCCACCTTGGCCTGGGCGTAGACGCAGTCCTCGCACATGCGGACGGTGACGCAGGCCAGGGCCATCAGCCTCTTGGTCTTCTTATCCAAGGCTCCGTCGGTCACCATGATCCTGTCCATGGTGTGTATGGTGTCTATGAACTCCGGGTCCAGTTCCCTTATCGCCTTCAGGGTGTCAG
>JBJEIK010000106.1:0-2328 GCA_051876975.1 Candidatus Methanomethylophilaceae archaeon | reverse complement strand
GACCTCCTCGGACCTCCTCATCAGAACCTCCAGAGCGGGACCGTCGTTGATCGTCACGCAGGGGACATCGGGCTTCATTATCCCGGCCTTCTCGAAGGCGATCTCCTCGATGGTGTTACCCAGATATGCGGTGTGCTCCATACCGATGTTGTTGATCACAGACACCTCGGGGACGATGACGTTGGTGGAATCCATCCTCCCGCCCATCCCCACCTCGACGACTGCGATCTCCACGGAGACCAGTCTGAAGTACAGAAGGGCACAGGCGGTAAGGACCTCGAATGACGTGCAGACCTTCCCCTCGGAGGCCATATCCTCGACAAAAGGCCTCACCCTGGAGAGGATGTCGATCAGGTCCGCATCGGAGATGTCCTCTCCGGACAGACGGATGCACTCGTTCACCTTCTGGATGTGGGGTGAGGTGAAGGCTCCCGCCCTGATACCCGATGCGTTCAGTATCGACTCGATCATGGCGCAGACCGATCCCTTTCCGTCGGTTCCGGCCACATGCACGAACCTGACACCCTCATGGGGGTTGCCGAGGCGTTCCAAAAGCTCAGTCATGTTGTCGAGGCCCAGCTTTATCCCTCTGGATCCGAGGTTTTCGAACCAGGCCATATTCCCATCAGGGTCCAATCCAATCTCCGGAACCGCCGATGATGTGTGAAAGTATATAAGGGGTTGCGAAAGCTGATGGACACATGCACGGAACGATGGTGGTCAACGGATTCCTCAGGGGAGGGAAGTTCGGGGAGCCGGCGGAGATGATGTCGGCTGCCGCCGACAGATTGGGTATCGACCTCGAGATAGTGACCAACGACCGCCTCCGGCTGACGGTGGATACATCCGACGGATCCGACACGGACTTCGTCCTGTTCTGGGACAAGGACGTCAGAGCGGCGATGCTGCTGGAACTCTCCGGTTCACCAGTCTTCAACTCATCGGAATGCATCCGCATCTGCGACGACAAATCACTGACGCACATCGCACTATCCGAACACAGGGTGCCTTCGATCCCCACCATGATATCACCCATGACGTTCGACAACATCGGCTACACGGACCTGTCCTTCCTTGATGAGGCGGAGGATTCCTTCGGATACCCCCTGGTGGTGAAGGACTGCTTCGGATCCTTCGGACAGCAGGTCCATCTTGCCCGTGACAGGAGGGAACTGGAATCACTGTTCTCCGACTCCACACCGAGGATCATCCAACCCTATGTGGAATGCGGATCGTCCGACCTCCGTCTGGAGGTGATCGGAGGCAAGGTGGTCGCATCCGTGTCGAGGAAAGGCAGAGACGGTGATTTCCGTGCCAACACGACCATCGGAGGGGTGATGAGCGTCCACCAACCGTCCGAAGATGAGGAGGAACTCGCCCTGAAAGCGTCCGAGGCCGTAGGAGCGGACTTCTGCGGCGTGGACATCCTGTACATGGACGGTGAACCGGTGGTGTGCGAGGTCAACTCCAACGCCCACATGAGGAACCTGAGGAACTGCACCGGCATAGATGTCTCCGACATGATACTGGAACACATCATCGGGAGGCTCTGACATGAGGGACTGCTGGATACTATACGACAGGGAGGACCTGGAGGTCAACGGATTCTTCGCCGAGAGGCTGAGACAATGCGGGGAGGCGACGGGATTGGAATGCTCCATCGTCACAACAGATGAGATGGACCCGGAATACGCCCCCGACATCGTGATATCGCGCACCAGGGACCATGAGGCAACATCCCTGCTGGAGGACTACGGTTCCACAGTGTACAACCGCTCGTCGGTGTCCAGGATATGCAACGACAAGGCCATGACCTACTCCTTCGCCGAAAGCCTGGGGATACCGTTCCTCCCATATTCCCTCGATCGGAACGAACTTCCTCCGGGACCCCCGTGGGTCGTCAAATCATGCATCGGACACGGTGGTTCCGAGGTGTTCGAAGCCACATCCGAGGACGATGTGGGAAGGTTGTTCGATGGTCTGTGCGGCAGGAAACCGATGATACAGCAGATGGCTCCCGTCCGCGGCAGGGACATGAGGATATACGTCTTCGGAGGCAGGATCATCGCATCGGTCATGAGATCGAGCGACACGGACTTCAGGGCGAACTACAAGCTCGGCGGGAAGGCAGAGATCGTCGAACCTCCGGAGGAGGCGGTGGACATCGTGAGAAGGATCCTCCCGGAGCTCATGCCCGATTTCGTCGGGATCGACTTCGTCTTCGGGAGGGAAGGCGTTTATCTGAACGAGATAGAGGACGTGGTCGGCACCCGCATGCTGTACAGCCTCACGGATTTGGACCCCGCCCTCATGTACATTGAGTACGTG
>JBJEIK010000105.1:0-2351 GCA_051876975.1 Candidatus Methanomethylophilaceae archaeon | reverse complement strand
CTATAACAAGACAGATTCAGTTAACTACAGAATTAAAGATTTGGACCTGCGAAAGTCACGATTCTGGGGGCATTTCAACATCCGTTAAATATCACGCGAAAAATGCCAGCACCAAAATTAAAATCACCCAGTCCGATAACCTCAGCATGGACCTCTACGACAAAGACGTTGTGTCAATCAGAGATTTCACCAAGGACCAGATCGAGAGTATCCTGGACCTTTCACAGAAGATGGTTCCCTATGCCCTGGGCGAGAAGACCAACCGCGTCCTCGACGGGAAGATCCTGGGCAACCTTTTCTTCGAGCCCTCCACCCGTACCAAGCTCTCATTCGAGAGTGCGGCATACAGGCTCGGATGCGACGTCATCGACGTGTCCGAGATGTCCATGACATCCATATCCAAAGGGGAGACCCTGGCGGACACCATCAAGATGGTCGACGCCTACTGCGACGTCATCGTCCTCAGGCACCCCTACGAGGGAGCCGCGAGACTCGCCGCCAAGTTCTCGGAGAACCCCGTCATCAACGCGGGAGACGGTGCCGGATCCCACCCCACTCAGACCCTCCTGGACCTCTTCACCATGAGGGAGGCCAAGGGATCCCTGGACGGACTGAACATCGTCCTGGTGGGTGACCTGAAGTACGGGAGGACGGTCCACTCCCTCGCAGACGCCCTGACCATGTTCGGAGCGAAACTCACACTGGTCGCACCCGAGAGCCTCCAGATGCCCGATGACATCGTGCAGCATCTGGAGGAGAAGGGATGCCACCCCACAAAGACCGCAGACCTGGACGGAGTGATCGACCAGGCGGACATCCTTTACGTCACAAGGATCCAGAGGGAGAGGTTCCCCGACCCCGCCGAATACAAGAAGGTCGCCGGAACCTACAGGATCGACAACGCCATCCTCAGGGAGGCCAAGAGCGACATGGTCGTCATGCACCCCCTGCCCAGGGTGGACGAGATCGCTCCCGAGGTGGATTCCACTCCCCACGCGAGATACTTCAAACAGGCATTCAACGGAGTACCCGTGAGGATGGCACTCCTCTGCTCGATCCTCGGAGGTGAGATCTGATGACAGGAAACGCGAACATCAAGGAGATCATGCTGCCCCCCATCAGGAACGGGACGGTCATCGACCACATCACATGCGGACAGGCCCTCAACGTCATGAGGATCCTGAACGTGAACGAGAACAACATCGACTCGTCCATCAGCATCGGAATACATGTCTCCTCTGAAGAGATGGAGTGGAAGGACATCGTCAAGATCGAGGACAGGGAACTTGACGCCAAGACGGTGGACAAGATCGCCCTCATCGCACCCGATGCGACAATCTCCATCATCAGGGACTTCTACGTGGCCGAGAAGTACAAGGTCCGTCTGGAGGACCACGTGGTGGGACTGGCCAAGTGCAGCAACCCCAACTGCATCACCAACAGGGGAGAGCCCGTGTCACCCGAGTTCAACGTCATCGGAAGGCACCCTCCGCAACTCAGGTGCTGTTACTGCGACAGGATGCTGACGAACATCTCCGACAACCTGCTGTGATCCGGATGAGGATACTGCTTATCGCAGGGATGCCCGGAGCGGGCAAGGAGGAACTGCTCAACGTTGCCCGCTCCATGGGCATCCCCTTCCTCAGGATGGGTGACATCGTCAGGGAGTTCCACGCATCCTCCGGTGCGGAGAAGGAGGGACTGAGCGTCGGACAGGTGGCCAACCGCGAGAGGGAACTCCACGGGAAGAACATCTGGGCGAAACGTGCGATCGAACGCATGTCCGGTGATATCTTCCTGGTGGACGGATGCAGGAGCATGGACGAGGTCCGCTCCTACAGGGAACTGAGCGACCAGGTGTACATCATAGCCATCCATGCACCGAGGATGACCAGATACGAACGCCTCGTGGCAAGGGGACGCGACGACGCTCCCCACGACATGGAGGAGTTCGATGCCAGGGACGAACGCGAGATGGGATGGGGACTGTCCGACGTGATCGCTCTGGCGGACCACATGATCGTCAACGACTCCGACCTTGATTCCTTCAGATCGAAGGTGAAGGATACACTGGAGATGATGAGGTGAAATTCACCACCGCCCGTCTATGTGGGGGGAAGGCCCTGATGGCCGTCTCCGCGGATGTCCTGGACATCGACATGGACGCGGCGGAATCCCGTCTCAGGGAGCAGGGATGCGAGATAACATCCAAGGATCCCATGATGCTGGTCTTCACATGGAACGGCATGGAGACAACTCTGTACAGCCAGGGCAAGGTCATGTTCTTCCCCCTGGAGGAAAAACAGCTCTGTATAAAGTATGCGACAGAGATCCTCGAGACCCTTGTCGGG
>JBJEIK010000104.1:0-12965 GCA_051876975.1 Candidatus Methanomethylophilaceae archaeon | reverse complement strand
AAGGAAACCTCCATTCACTGCTAGTGACATCAGGATATCTAAAAGCTGTACCACACGGCAACATGTATGATTTGAGTATTCCCAACAAGGAGGTTCTCAGATCATATGACGGATTGATATCGAGATCGCTTGGACTCAATCGCAAAAATCAATCCAAATTGTATTCATACTTGGTTTCCAAAGATTCCGTATCAACAGAGAAGGAACTTGATCGCCTTTTCTCGCCCGGAAGTATCAGGGATGAGTGGAGCCATAACGACTACAAACATGCCCTGATGATATTGTTCCAATACATGGGATACGATAATGTGACCGAGAAAGAATCTGGAGATGGCTACGTTGACATCTACGTATACCCTACAGATAATCAACCCGCAGTTGCCATCGAAATAAAGATCACAAAAACATCGAAAAAACTCTCGACGTTGGCAGAAGAGGCTTTGAGACAGATTGAAAACCGTGATTATATCGCAGATTACAACGATACGATAGCGTGCGGAATGGCATTCAACAAAACAAAAAGTTGCGTGAAGATACGCTGAACGTGGATTTTTATAAAATGGACCCCGGAACAACCGGGGTCCGTTTGAATCATCTTTTATTCAGTGCCTGAAGACACGGCATCCGGTGAAGACCATGGCCATTCCGTGCTCATTGGCAGCATCGATGACCTCCTGGTCCCTGATGCTTCCTCCGGGCTGGATAATGGCGGTGACTCCCGCGCTCGCGGCCTCATCGACACCGTCCCTGAACGGGAAGAAGGCATCCGATGCCATGACACAGCCCTCGGTGGGCTCGTTGGCCTTCATCGTCGCGATCTTGGCGGAATCGACACGGCTCATCTGACCGGCCCCGATACCCACTGCACGCTCTCCCCTGACATACACGACGGCGTTGGATGTGACGTGCTTGGCGAGCTTCCATGCGAACAGGAGGGAGTGGATCTCCTCCTCGGTGGGGGCCCTGTTGGTGACGACCTTGAGGTTGGCGGGGTCGATGACGACATCCTCATCGGTCTGGACGAGCATTCCACCCTGGACCTTCTTCATCTTGTACTCCCTGTGCCTGTAAGCGGGTCCGATGGGTGCGTTGGTCTTGAGAAGACGGATGTTCTTCTTGACCTCCATGATCTCGACGGCTCCCTCATCGTATCCGGGACAGATGACAGCCTCGACGAAGTGCTGGGAGATCTCCTTGGCGACCTCCACGGTGCAGTTCCTGTTGAGACAGATGACACATCCGAACGCAGAAAGGGGGTCCACGTTGTAGGCGGTCATGAACGCATCATAGATGTTGTCATCGGATGCGAGTCCGCAGGGGTTGGTGTGCTTCATGACGACCGCGGTGGGCTTCTCGAAGTCCATGCAGATGTCCAGGGCCTTGTCCAGGTCTAGGATGTTGTTGTAGGACAGCTGCTTTCCGTGGTCCAGGAGCTCCGCGTTGGCGACGGAGATTCCGGGTGTGAAGGGATCCTTGTAGAAGGCGGCCTTCTGGTTGGGGTTCTCACCGTATCTGAGGTCCTCGACCTTCTCCAGGGGTATGGGGAAGGATGCGGGGAATCCCTGGCAGAACCTTCCGCACATGCGGGAGGCGATCATGGCGTCGTAGTTGGCTGTGACCACGAAGGCCTCGGCCATGAGCTTCTGGTGGAGCTCCAGACTGAGCTCTCCCTTCTCCTTCAGCTGTGCGAGGATCTCGGGATACTGCTCGGGACCTGTGACCACGGCGACGGACTCGTAGTTCTTGGCGGCGGCACGGATCATGCTGGGTCCGCCGATGTCGATGTTCTCGACGATCTCCTCGAAGCTCACGCCCTCCTTGAGGACGGTCTGCTTGAACGGATAGAGGTTGATGACGACCATGTCGATGGGTTCGATGCCCTTCTCCTTGATGGCGGCCATGTGCTCGGGGACATCCCTGCGGGCGAGGATACCTGCATGCACCTTGGGATGGAGGGTCTTGACGCGTCCGTCCAGCATCTCGGGGAAACCTGTGACATCGGAGACCTCGGTGACGGGGAGTCCGTTCTCTTTCAGAAGTTTGTATGTTCCACCGGTCGAGATTATCTCGACGCCGAGCGACGAGAGCTCCTTAGCGAAATCCACGATCCCGCTTTTGTCGGAGACGCTGATAATAGCCCTTTTGATCTGTGACAGTTGTATACCCCCTCTTACGAGGTGCGCATACCCATGTATGCATCTTCCGAATCTACTACCAGTATATAACCTAGTTCGACCCCATCTGCGAAAAACAACCATATCCCTACGGAAATCGCATCGATGTTGAGATTCTCATATGTTTTCCCATCGGAAAGATATCATAGGACCCCAAGCGTCATATCGGACCGGGGGATACATCGGGATGATGAGGAAGAAGGACCTTGAGATACGCCTGCAGTCAGTCCGCAACTTCGAGGACCCGGACCCCGCACTGGAGCAGTACATGACACCGGCCACGATGGCCGCGGACATCCTGTTCGAAGCCTACAGGGCCGGCGATGTGGAGGGAATGAAGGTCCTGGACCTGGGATGCGGCACGGGGATGTTCTCCATCGGGGCATGGATGCTGGGAGCAGGTATGGTGAGGGGGTACGACATATCCGACTCCGCACTCTCCGTGGCCAGGAGGAACGCGTCGGACATGGATGCCGACGTGGAGTTCCTGAAGAGCAGGATAGAGGACGTGGACGAAGGTGCGGACACCGTGTTCATGAACCCGCCGTTCGGATGTCAGAACCGCAACGCCGACAGACCCTTCCTGAGGAAGGCGATGGAGATCTCGGAATGCGTGTACTCCATCCACATGGCCGACACCGTGGACTTCGTGAAGGAGTTCTGCGAAGCGGAGGGGAGGTCTGTGGTTTCCTCTAAAATCTATAAGTACGAAATCCCTCATACATTTTCATTCCATACGAAGACGAAGAAGACGGTTGACGTCGCGGTCGTCAACATAAGGTGATTCACAATGGCAGATTCTGATTTGGTTTTCCCGGGAGACGAGGTAGCAGTTGAGGAGGAGTACATCGCATCCGACGGGACTTTCGCCGAGAACGGCGTCATCTACGCATCGCAGATCGGAGTTCTCGAACTGGACGACGACAACTGCGTCGCCAAGGTCATCTCACCCAACCCCCCGAACGTCCTCGCAGTCGGCGATATCGTGTACGCCGTCGTGGCGGACATCAGGAACACCATGGCCACCGCAGATGTGGTCGGAAAGGACGGCGTGGACAGGACCCTCGGAGGGGAGACCTACGCCACCATCCACGTGTCCAAGATCTCCCAGGGCTACACCGACGATGTCTCCAAGGAGCTCAGGAAGGGCGACTTCATCAGGGCCAGGGTCACCGGTGTCAAACCGTCGCTCCAGCTCACCACCAAGGACGACCATCTCGGGGTCATCAGATCCCTCTGCAGCAAATGCAAGACCGAGATGGTGAAGAAGGGAACCGGACTCTTCTGCCCCGAGTGCAGGTACAGCGTTCCCAGGAAGCTCGCCGACGATTACGGCGACGTCAAGCTCTGAGCGTGCGCTCGATGAAGCTAGTCTCATTGATGTCCAACGGCATCGACTCCCCCGTCGCATCCTACAGGATGAGCATGATGGGAGCCGATGTCATCCTTCTGCACATGGACAACCGTCCGTACACCGATGACCGCAGTGTGGAGAACGTTAAGGCCATAGCCGAGCGCCTCAGGGAGGTCACCGGGAAGGAGTTCCCCCTGTACATGGCGCCCCACGGCGAGAACCAGGCGGAGATATCCGAGAAATGCGACAGGAGCTATCAGTGCGTCATGTGCAAGCGCGTCATGCAGCGCACCGCCAGGGAACTGGCCAAGATGTTGGGGGCGGATGCCATAGTCATGGGCGATTCCCTCGGACAGGTCGCATCGCAGACCCTCAGGAACATCGTGTCCGAGAACATCGGGCTGGACTTCCCCGTGATCAGACCCCTGATCGGCATGGACAAGCTCGAGATAGAGGCCATCGCCAAGGAGATCGGAACCTACGACATATCGGTCAGACCGACCGATGGCTGCACCATAGTCCCCGTCGGACCGGTCACCAATGCCGACCCGAAGAAGGTGGCGGATTTCGGCGAGAGGATCGATGTCGATGCCATCGCCAGAAGGTCGGCCGAAGCCGCCCGCCCCATCTGAACCCCTTTACCTTTTCTTCTTCAATAATAGGGTCTTCTGGAGTAGAAGGCGGGACAGGAGTCGATGTCCTCTTTGTCGTACAGCATGTCCATGGAAACGTTGGAGATGTAGGACAGCTGGATGCGGGAGATGTACAGGAAGTTGTCTCCGATGGGGATCTTCAGGTCCGATTCCTTGGGGCCCTTCACGGTTGTGGGCACAAGAGCGGGACCCATGCATGCTGTGCAAATACGGTAGTCCCTTCCCTCGGACATGATCATCTTCTTGACATCCTCGTCAACGGTTATCTCCATGATGACCCGAACGCAGAGTGATAGATAACTATGATGCCTCAGATTCCGTCACGATTGGAAGCTCCGAGGAATATCGATACCGCCCCGGGTATGTCCTGCGACAGTATTGCGGGCAGATCCTTGAGACCAGCGACCCTGCGGTCCATTATCACCGCGACACCCCTGTCCGTCTCGGACCTGATGAGCCTTCCGATGGCCTGTCTCATCTTGCGTACGGTCGGGATGGTCGTGGTGTACCTCATACCGTCACCGAAACGGATGTCGTAATACCTCTTCAGCGCACGCAGTTTGGCGGTGGGCTTGGGATACGGTATGCCGATGAGGACCGCCAGCTCCAATGCCTTGTCCGGAAAATCCAATCCCTCGCTGATCCTGCCTCCCGTGACGCAGAACAGGACGGATCCCTCGGATGACCTGAAGTTCTCGAACACATCCATCAGGTCGGACTGTCCCATCCCCCGCTCCTCGTAGTAGACATCCCTTCCCAATGCGGAGACCAGACCGTCATCCACCATCCTGTCCATGAACTGATAGGACGGGAAGAACACAGCGGTGTTCACCCTGACGGAGTTTACCGTCGATACGACGAGATCGAACAGCCTGTCGAAGTTCTCCTTGACCGACCTCTCCTCGTACTTCATCGACACAGTATCGGTGTAAAGGGTCAGCAGATTCTCCTCGGGGAACACACCACCCAGGTTCATCGTGTCCACCCTGTCGAGTCCGATCTCGGTGATGTAGGAGTCCAGTGGTTCCAAGGTTCCGGACATGTGGATGGATGAGAAGCACTCGTTCAACGGGTCGGATGCCCCTCTGGGATCCATGCAGTACGATTGGAACTTGGGGTTGTCCCCGCCCAGAATGAGACGCACGTACATCTCCTCATCACCGTTGATCCAGTACTGAAGAAAGCGTGACATCGACCCTATGTACGTACGGGGGAGCTTGCGACGCTGCCTCTTCCTCTCGGCTATCCCGTCACCGATCTCCTCCATCGCCTTCAGGATCTTCCCGATGACGATGCTGGTGACCCCGAGACGGTCCATCAGCTCCTCCTCCAGGAAATACGGCGGGAGCATCCCATCCTCATCTATCAGATACTCCTTCACGGCATGGTCCATTATCTCCCTCAGGACGGACACCACATCGACCACGGTCAACCCCTCATGGACCATGGGATTCCCGTTCTCGTTGGCCTCCTTCTCGGTGAGCTCCATGGCCCTTGAACTGTATTCGAAGGTCTGCACCTCGCGCAGATAGTCCGGAAGGTTGTGGGCCTCGTCCACGATGATTATCGTCCTGGACAGGGGGACGCCTATCCACTGTATGAAGCGGTCCAGCACCTGGGGCATGAAGACGAACGGATAGGGGATCGCAATGATATCCGCTTTCGGCAGGGCGTACTTCAGGAGCTCGTACGGGCATAGGCCCGCATCCTCGCACATACGTGCGAACTCCTCAGGTTCGGGATGATGGGTGCGGATCGTCTCCACCCAGGATTCTATGTCGGCGGATTCGATCCTCTCGTAGAACTTGCAGTGACATCCCTTGTCCCCATCCCTGCGCTTGTACTCGGAACAGAGCTTGGATATCTCCTCGGATGTCCCCGATGCCAGATCGGGATCGTCCCTCATCATGGGGCACGTGGAGGCCGAACGACCTTGGATGCCCACACATAGAACATCCGCCTTCAACGCTGCGGACTCGCGTATGACCTGTTTCTGCTGGGATTTGGTCCTCGTCAGATAGAGGACCTTCATCTCACGGTCCATGGCGAAGCCGAGGACACCGCACAGGGACGTTATGGTCTTCCCCGTGCCGGTCCCGGCCTCGATGACGGCACATCTCCTGTCACGGACCGTCCGGTCGATGAAACCGATAAGTTCCCTCTGACCGGGACGGTACGTGTATGGAAACGGGCCCATCGGTTTATGCGGCGTCGCCGCCCCTGTGCCATATGTCGTCGGGCAGGTCGTCGTAGATCGACTCCTCGTGGTAGTCGTCCTCGACCGCCCCGACCTTGCTGGCCATCAGGGCCTGGATCTTGTCCCTCTTGAACAGCCAGTAGTGGATCCTCCACTCCCTGCCGTCGTAGAGGGTGGTCTCCTCCCTCTCGGTAGTGAGGATACCCGCATCCTCCAGCATGTAGAAGGCATCGCGGTCCTCGGGCTCCAGGATGTTGTCGATGATCCTGTCGGAGTATCCGAAGAAGTTCAGCACATGGTGGGCGAGCTCGTATGCCTGCTCCTCCACCATTCCACGGGAGTTGTCGATGCTGTTCTTGATGGCCTGAGTGAGGTCATCCACCGTGATGATCCCCATGCTCATGCCACCAGGTCGAGGAACTTGATCTCCTTGGAGCCGACGTCGGCGGAGATCTTCTGGACGAGCTCATCGGGGATGGGCTGGTCGACGGTCAGGAACATGAGTGCACGGTCGCCGGACCTTCCGACGGACATCTGGGCCACGTTGATGCCGGCGTTGCCGAGGGTGTTGCCGACGATGCCGATGACGCCGGGTGCGTCCTTGTACTCGACGAACATCATGTCGCCGTACATGGGGACCTCGAAGGAGAACACATCGACTCCGACGAGCCTGGGCTGTCCGCCGATGACGGTTCCCCTGATGGTGTGGGACTCTCCCTCCGCGGTGAACTTTATCTCGATGGTGCTGGCGTAGTCCTTGGCGGTGTCGTTGTTGGTCTCCGCGATCTCGATACCTTTGGATTTCGCGACGGGGAGGGCGTTGATGATGTTGGCGGAACCGATGATGTTCTTGAAGTATCCGATGAGTGTGGACACGGTCAGGAGCTTGGTCTGCTTGCCGGCGAGTCCTCCGCAGTAGGAGATCTCGAGCTTCTTGAGGGGACGGTTGCCGACCATCTGCTGGACGAGCGTTCCCATCCTCTCGGCGAGGGGCATGAAGGGCTCGGTGTCCGCATCGAGCTTTCCGCGGGGTGCGTTGATGGCGTTGGAGACGATGTTGTCCCTGAGGTACATGACGGCGTGCTCGGCGATCTCCACGGCGACCCTCTCCTGTGCCTCCACGGTGGATGCTCCCAGGTGGGGGGTGGTGACCAGGTTGTCCAGCTCCAGGAGCTTTGTCTCGTCCTCAGTCAGGGGCTCGTTGCACCAGACATCGAAGGCTGCACCTGCGATGATCTTCTCCTTCAGGGCGGTGTACAGGTCGTCCTCGTTGACGATCCCTCCGCGGGCCACGTTGGCGATCCTCGCGTTGGGCTTCATCATCTTGAACTGGGGCAGGGAGATCATGTTCCTGGTCTCGGGGAGCAGGGGTGTGTGGATGGTCATGAAGTCCGCTGTCGTGATGACCTCCTCCAGGGTGGTGAGCCTGACGCCGAGGCTGTCCGCGACCTCCTTGGGCAGGAAGGGATCGTATCCGATCATGGTCATGTTGAACGCCTTCATGCGTTTGGCGACCTCTCCTCCAACACGTCCGACACCGATGATTCCCAGGACCTTGCCGTTGAGCTCGACTCCGGTGTACTTGGACCTCTTCCACTCGCCCTTGTGCATGGACTCGTGGGCGAAGGGGATGTTCCTGGCCAGTGCGAGGAGCATGGCGCAGGAGTGCTCGGCCGCGGACAGGATGTTTGCGGAAGGGGTGTTCATGACGAGGATTCCCTTGTCGGTGGCGTAGGGGACATCGATGTTGTCCACACCGACTCCGGCACGTCCGATGACACGGAGCTTGGTTCCGGCGTCGATGACCTTCTTGGTGACCTTGGTTCCGGACCTGATGATGAGGCAGTCGTAGTCGCCGATGATGCCGCAGAGCTCGTCCTCGGTGAGACCGGGTTTGACGTCCACGGGGAATCCGGACTGTTTGAGAATCTCGAGTCCCTCGTCCGAAAGGGGATCCGATACCAGAATCTTGGTTGTCATTTTCACTCCTCCATGATCTCGTCCATTGTGGACAGAAGCTGTTTGATTCCGGCCGGGGTGGTGTCACCCATGTGGCCGATCCTGAATGTCTTCTCCTTCACATCGCCGTATCCGTTGGAGATCTCGTATCCCTTGGACTTGAGCTTGCTGTGGAAGGCATCGAAGTCGAGGTCTCCGCGGTTGAGGACCCCGATGGAGTTGGACCTGTAGCCCTGCTCGGGGAAGACTCCCGCGAGCTTCTCGTCCGCCCAGTTCCTGACGAGGTCGGCCATCTGCTGGTGCCTGTCGTACCTGTTGGAGATGCCCTCCTTCAGGATGCGGTCCAGCTGGTAGTCGAGTCCGTACATGAGGGATACGGGGGGCGTGGTGAGGGCGTAGTTGACGTCGCTCTGCTTCTTGATCTTGAGCAGGTCGGTGTAGAATCCCCTGTTGGAAACGGTCTTGGCCTTCTCCAGGAGCCTCTCGGAACAGAGCATGATGGCGAGTCCGGGGGGCAGCGCCAGGGCCTTCTGCGTTCCGAACACGATGGAGTCGGCATCCATGTCCTTCACCTTGATGTCCATGGCGAAGGCGGATGTGACCGCATCGACCTGGATGAGCGCATCGGGGTTCTGTGCCCTGACCTCCTTGGCGAGGGCGACGGAGTCGCTGAAGACACCGGTAGAGGACTCGTTGCTGACCCAGTGGACCATCTCGATGTCCTTTCCGACCTTTCCAGCGATGTGCTCGGGTTTCATGGCCTCTCCCCAGGGGACCTGGACCTTCTCGACGGTCTTGCCGTTGAGCTCTCCGAGCTCGATGGACCTGTTTCCGAAGGAACCGTTGGTGATTCCGAGGGTCTTGGATGCGGCACCGTTCCTGATACCGGCCTCGAGCATGATGGTGGCGGACCCTCCGACGAGGAAGACGTCCATGTCGGTGTTCAGGACCTTCCTGATCTTCTCGACGATGTTCCCGTGGAGCTCCTTGTACTCCTTGGACCTGTGCGTGATCATGGGTTTGGTCATCGACTGAAGCGTATCGGGCTCCACATGTACGGGGCCGACGGTGTAAAGCATTCTACTCAAAGATAATCCCTCATTGCCCTAGGGCTATGGTCGGGTATCCTCCAACCTTTATAAAATATACACGCGCGCGGTTCTACGACCGTGAACCCATCGGAACTGTTTGAACGACATCCGACGCGGATGTCAGAGACGGGTGATCGGAAAAGAGGGAGGGGAACCCTCCCGTGTGGATGGTCTCAGAGTTTCGAGAGGGTGTCCTTGATCCTCGAGATGCCCTCGCGGATCTGGTCCTCGGATGTGGCGTAGGAGATCCTGATGAATCCCTCCCCTCCGGGTCCGAAGGCGGTTCCGGGGGTGACGGCCACGTGTCCCTCCCTGAGGAGGACCTCCGCGAGCTTGGCGGAGGGGATGTCCCTGTTGTACTTGGGGAAGATGTAGAACGCTCCCTGGGGGACGTTGCACTCGATGCCGGGGATCTCGGAGATCAAGTCCATGGCGAGGTCGCGACGCTTCTTGAACTCGGCGACCATGTCGTACTTGGACTGCTGGGGCCCGGTGATGGCCTCCACCGCGGCCTCCTGCACGAACGAGACGGCGCAGGAGATGGAGTGGGACTGGAGCTTGTTGATGGCCTTGATGTCGTCCTCGGGTGCGATCGCCCATCCGAGCCTCCATCCGGTCATGGCGAAGGACTTGGACAGTCCGGAGACGATGAGTGTGTTGTCGAACATGCCGGGGAACGAGGCGATGGACGTGTGCTTGCCCTCGTAGACGATGCTGGAGTAGATCTCGTCGGAGAGGACCTTGATACCCCTGGCCATGGCGATGTCTGCGATCTGCTTCAGAACATCGGCGGGGATGACGGCACCGGTGGGGTTGGAGGGGGTGTTCAGGATGATCATCTTGGTCCTGGGGGTGATCTTGGACTCGATCTGTGCGGGATCCAGGACGAAGTTGTCCTCGAACCTTGTGGGTACGTAGACGGGGACACCTCCGGCGAGACGGATGCATGCCTCATAGGAAACCCATGAGGGGTCGGCGAGTATGACCTCGTCTCCGGGGTCGATGTAGGCCAGGGCGATCATGAAGATCGCCTGCTTGCATGGGGTGATGAGGACGTTGGATGCCTGACAGGGGACTCCGTCGGTCTCACGGGTCATGTCTGCGACCGCTTTCCTGAGTGCGGGGATCCCCAGCGACGGGGTGTAGTGGGTGAACCCGTTGTGCAGGGAGTCACAACACGCGTCGATGACGTTCTCCGGGGTTGTGAAGTCCGGCTCTCCCATGGAGAACGAGACGATGTCCACGCCCTCCGCTTTCATCTGGCTGACAAGATTGGAAATAGCGATCGTACCCGATGCTGGAATCTCCTGAAGCCTCTTTGACACCATACAATGCGCCTCTTATTTTCGGCGCATGAATCGTTCACGATATAAACAATACTGTCGAAAAACGATATGAGGAGGGGAGGAGTGTATCCTGCCCCCCGTTGTAAGGGAAGACGGATCAGGACAGGATGTCCTTCAGGTGGCCGGTCTGCGCGGCCTCCTTGATCTCCATGGCGAGCCTGGCACCGGTGCTGAGTCCGGGGTAGATGAGGTCCGCGTAGGGTGAACCGGAGATGAACGGGTTGGTACCCGCGACGATCCTGGTGGAGATCTCGAAGACCTTGAACTGGAGCTTGTCGTTGACGACGGTCTCCAGACAGAACGGCCCCCACATGCCTCCGAAGAGCTCGTAGGACTTGTTGACGACCTTCTCGGCCATCTCGAACGCCTTGGGGAGGAGCGACTCCCTGATGACGACGGGGGTGTTCCCGGTAACCACGAAGGACGGGTACAGGCCGTGCCTCTTGGACTCCTCGATGGATCCGAGCTTGTACATCTCATCGATGTTGGACTCGTCCCTCCTGTCGATGGACAGCAGCTCCAGGGAACCTCCCTGCTCGCATCTGTATCCGTCGGTCTTGAAGGGATCGTAGAAGAAGTGCATGTAGTACCTTGTTCCGAGGCAGTACTCCTGGATGGTGTAGGGCTGCGTCGGGTCGATGGCCATCTTGAAATCAGGATAGTCCATGGCGATGAAGTATCCCCTTCCTCCCTTCGCACCATGGTACTTCACCATGACGGGTTCGTCGATCTCCCTGGCATCGGTGATGAGCCTGGGCATGGGGACACCCGCCGATGTGATCCACTGCCTCTGTCTGTCCCTGTCGGACTCCCAGTTCAGGACGGCGCGGTTCCCGTAGGACGGAACGGGATAGTCGGAGAAGCGGCGGGAACCCATGTACTCCACGAAGGAACCGTGGGGGATCAGGATGACGTTCTGATCGAGGAGCTCGTCCACACGGGACTCCATGTCGTCGAAATCCTGGTACTTGATGATGTTGTCGGGCTTCGCCAGAGGGAACGCATCGTAGTACTTCGTGCTGTGCGTGATGGTCAACCCAAGGGTCTTGAGCCCCATCTTCCTCGCACCGTGGAAAATCTGAAGTGATGAATGCGAACAAAGCGTGGCTATGGTCAGATCATTGAGATCGTAGCCGTCCAAAATCTCATCGATTCTGCTCTTGGGAACCATACGGTCTGATTGTATTGGTGCATATAAACGTTAAGGTGGGTCCAGAGACGCTCTGTGCCGCATGGGATCCGCATCCTCCGATCGCAAGTGACCGCACGCATTCCCACTTAAATACAGGCACAGGGATGGAGATGGTGCCTCCTACGGAGGCAGGTCGATACGATGGACAGAACAGAACTAACACCCCATATCGAGGAAATGAAAAGGGTGCTCGGAGACAGGATCGACGAAGAACAGCTCGTGAGCGAACTCACCAGGTACATCGACGAGTACCACGTGGGGATCGATGCGGCCAAGAGGGGGATCATAAGGAAGTACGGCAACACCGACACATCCTCCTTCGTCACTGCGGGATCGGTCGTCAAGAAGATCGGTGAGCTCAGCGGTACCGAGCAGAACGTGGACATCACCGCCAAGGTGGTCTACGTCAACAACAAGGAGATCACCGTGAAGGGTCTGGCGAAGACCATCGTATCGGGTATCCTCGGTGACGAGACCGGAACGGCATCGTTCACCATGTGGGAGCCGGGAAGCGTCGCTCTCGAGAAGGGCTCCGTCTACAATTTCAGGAACTGCTACTGCAAGCTCTGGAACGAGAAGGTCCAGATCAACCTCGGGAACCGTGCACGCGTGGAGCCCGCATCCGGCGTGACGATGGACCTGCCCGAGAGGGAGATCCAGACCACATCCGTCGAGTGCAAGGTGGCCGACATCAAGGAGGGCATGAACAGCGTCACCGTCACCGGACGCATCATGAACACGGAATCCAGGGAGGTCCTCGTGAAAGGGGTCCCCAAGACCGTGTACTCCGGTATTCTCGCCGACGACACCGGGAAAATCCAGTACTCCGCCTGGAGCGACTTCTCCCTCAAGGAGGGCGAGACCATCTGCGTCAAGAACGCCTACATCAGGGGCTGGAAGGGCATCCCCCAGCTGAACCTGGGCGACAGATGCGAGGTCTCCCGTGTGAACGCGAAGTTCGACAACATCGATTCCGGATCCGCCAATAGGACCATAGAT
>JBJEIK010000103.1:0-13026 GCA_051876975.1 Candidatus Methanomethylophilaceae archaeon | reverse complement strand
ATCGGAAAAATGATGGTGCCCGCGCCGGGATTCGAACCCGGGTCAAAAGATCCGCAATCTTGCAGGATATCCAAGCTACCCCACGCGGGCAATTCTGCGGAAACCGATTAAGGTTTAAGGCGTTTTTATGCCTCAGGGTGAGACAGGTAGCGGGTGATGTATCCTGCGATCCTGTTCCTCATTGTCACCGATGAGACATCAGTGAGAGTGCTGACCATTTCCTTGTTGCCCTCAAAATCCTTGCTGAACGCCTGGGGATATTTGTTGATCAACTCAATGGATACTCTCTTGATGTAGGTGGGTCTGATTCTTCCCATATCTTTCACCGAGTGAACCCGATTATGGGGATGCCCTATTTATAGGTACCCCTCCAAGGAGATGCCTGTCAACGGACGGTTTCCTCCGACAGATGCCTGAGGACCTCGATTTTATCACGGGGAATGTGGCAATACCCTCCAGGATTCTTGTCCAGATAATGCTGGTGATACTCCTCCGCAGGAGAGTAGAATGTGAGCGGTCCGCACTCCGTGTGGAATTCGGAATGCTTAGGGGCCTCCTTCGAGAAGTACCTCCTGACCCTCTCCGCGGAATCCTCGTCCACCCAGTACACGCCGGTCTGATACTGTATGCCACGGTCGTTCCCCTGCCTCCTCTCCTGTGTGGGATCTATCAGGAAGAAGAAAGACCAGAGGATGCGCTCCAACGGTATGACCTCCGGATCGTACACCACCTTCACGGTCTCCCTGTAACCGAATCTGCCGGAACAGACGAACATGTAATCAGGGATGTAATGCGGATCGCCGTTGGCATAACCGCATTCGGTGGACAGGACGCCATGTATGGCGGAGAACGCGGCCTCCAAGCCCCAGAAGCATCCTCCCGCCAGATAGATCTCCGATGTCATCTGCGTGGCTTCCCGCAGGACTTCTTTCCTTCCGGACACGGCCCGCGAATACACGGGGGCCCCGCATCCCTGAATATCACAGGGGACTGCTCCCGACATATCTCCAACATCCTGTCGGCCATCTCCCTGATCTCCCACTGTGCACGGTTGCAGCATCTGAGCGAGAAGAAATGCAGGAGCTCACGGGCGTTCATCGTGATCGTGATGTTCGTGGTGCACCCGTTCGGAAGGAGGTATCTGGCATCCTCGGGCGGGATCCCGAGCCCCTCCAGTTTCCTGTAGGCATCCCATATGACCTCCATCGTCTCATCGAAGACCTTTGATGCCTCAGGATCGGATTCCACCGTATGCGGGGTTACGTATGATGCGGAATCGAGGGAGACGTACCTCTGGCTCTGCTGGGAGAACGAGGCCACGCGATGCCTCACCAGTTGATGTGTGAGGGCACGGGAGACGCCCTCCACGGAGAATGTGAAAACCGCATGCTCTATCACGGAATGATGACCCATCCCGACGATCCTGGAGAGGACCTTCTCGGAATCTATGTTGCCGAGTATGTCCGCGGAGGGTGACCCCGAATAACAGGAGTTCCCGGCCGCTGCGCAGATGGCATCGGCGTTCTGTGTGCATGCCAGCAATGTTACCTTCATCTCTCCTCGTCCCCCTTCCATACCATGTCGCGGACCTTGTCCATGCGTTCCTTGTTCATCAGGTCCGCCAGTCTGATCTTCCTGATCACCGGGTCCTTCAGCATCGGGCAGATGCCCTCGACGTGTGCATCTCCGACGACCACCACCATGTTACTATGGGTCTCGGATGCCTTGTTGATCTGCTCCGCCATATGGACGTTCCTCTCGTCGATGAGCTTCCTCACGAGTGTCGGATATCTCTTCCTCATCCCCTCGATGTAGCTCTGCCCATCCTGTTCGAAACTGTCCTGGACCCTCTTGACCTTCTTCTTGCCACCGATGTTGTCGGATATCCCGGACAGCCTGTAGCGGACCCTCTCACCCATGGACATCTCCTCCCACATCTCGTTCATCACACGCATGGCATCGGTGTCGATGGGGATTATCTCGGCGCCCACGAGCTTTCCGGTGTTGACGGCCGCGAGGAACTCCCCGCCCAACTGCGCACCGTGCTCCTCCGACATCCTCTGTTGGTACTTGGCGGTCTGACGGTAGATGGCCGACATCTCCGGATCCTCCCCCTTCCCGCTCCGGTCGTCCTTGCGGGAGTTCATGAGGGAGTTGTAGCGGGTCATGTCCAGTTCTATAAGCACAGCGTCCGGCCAGGTGTTCTTGACGATGAATGAGACCGGCTCCGCCAGGTTGAACACATGGCCTGTGCCTATGATGGTAATCATGGATGCGGGATGCACATCCGATTAATAAGGACATTCGAACCGGAGACGGGCGATTCCGGAATGGAGAATAGTCCCATTCTGCGAGAATGACACTGATTCACAGAACATATTAAATCCATAATAGGTGAAACGATTCCCATGACAGCGATATCTGTCCGGGAACTCCGGAAATCGTTCGGTGATGTCCTGGCTGTGAAGGGGATCACCTTCGATGTGTCCGAAGGTTCCTTCTTCGCATTCCTCGGACCCAACGGGGCAGGGAAATCCACCACCATATCGATAATATGCTCACTGTTGGAGAAGGATTCGGGCGATGTCACCGTGTTCGGCAAGGACACGTCCGACCCGTCCATGAGGAACGCCATAGGCGTCGTGTTCCAGGATTCCATGCTCGACCAGAGACTGACCGTCAGGGAGAACATCCGCATCCGCGGATCCATGTACGGACTCGATGACCTGGAGAAGGCCGTGGACGATGCGATAACCGAGGCCGATGCAACCGAGTTCGCCGACAGACCCTACGGCAAACTGTCCGGCGGACAGAGGCGTAGGGCGGACATAGCCCGCGCACTGGTCCACAGGCCCAGGCTCCTGATCCTGGACGAACCAACAGCCGGACTAGATCCACAGACCAGGAAGAACATATGGGATACGATCACCGACCTCAACAGAAGGTCCGGATTGACGGTCTTCCTCACGACGCACTACATGGAGGAGGCGGCCGGTGCCGATGACATCGTGGTCATCAACAGGGGAGAGATCGTGGCCCACGGAACACCAGCCACACTCAGGGAATCCTTCTGCTCCGACAGCATGATGGTGCAACCCAAGGACATGGATTCCGTCAGGAAGGTTCTGGATAACTCCGGCATCGGATACAGGATCGAGAACGACACCGTCGTCATACCTCTGGCCAGCACCCTTGATTCCGTCCCCATAATAGCATCGTTGGATGGCATGATGGCCTCCCTTGAGGTCAGGACCGGAACACTGGATGATGCATTCATCAACATCACCGGGGAGGCGATCGAATGAACGGGATGATCGCACTCGCGAAGAGGAACGTCCTCTGCTACTTCCGCGACAGGGCCGCCGTGGTGTTCTCGCTGATGGGTGTGCTGGTGGTCGTGATGCTGTACCTCCTATTCCTCAGGAACATGCTCATCGATTCCGTCACAGATGTCGATGGGATCTCCAACCAGGTGGATGCATGGGTCCTCTCGGGAATACTCGGTATCGTTGCGGTCACGACATCCGCAGGTTCACTCCAGACCATGATCGAGGACAGGGCCAACGGCAGGGACAGGGATATCAAGGTGACCCCGATGAATCCCATGAATATCGCCGGAGGATACATCATCAGCACATCGGTCGTGGGACTGGTGATGAGCGCACTGACCTTCGTCATCGCGATCATCTACCTGGCGGCCACCGGATGTCCCCTGTACGCCTCTGGAATACTGATGTCCGTGGTCCTACTGGTACCCTCCGCACTGTCTGGATCCATCATCATCTACGCCATCACCTCGTTCTTCAAGAGCACGGGAGCGTTCTCTGGATTCTTCACCATCGTGAGCATCCTGATCGGATTCCTGGCAGGCATCTACATGCCCATGGGGGTCATGCCCGGTGCGATGCAGACCATCGGATCCCTCGTTCCCGCGAGCCACATGGCATCCCTGTTCCGCCAGTACATAGGCGGTGCATCCATGGATGAGATCTTCGAGGGTGCCGACCCATCGATGGTCTCCGAGTTCAGAACGGAGATGGGATACGACCTCTCCGTGGGAGGGTTCGATTTCACCCCGGAGCTCAGCATCCTGTATGTCGTCGCCGTGACAGCGGTCTTCTTCGCAATCGCGGTGATGAACGTCAAGAGGAAATGACCTCTTCTCAAACAACTTAAACCTCTTCTACATCCCCCTGCACCATGAGGAAATACGATCTCGTCTGCTTCGACATGGACGGTACATTGACCAAACTCAGGAGCTCCTGGTGCTGGGTACATTCCTGCTTCGAGGTCGACAACGAACCCGCATACCAGGCATTCTGCAACGGCGAGATCGATGAACCAGAGTTCATGCGCAGGGACATCGCCCTGTGGACGAACAAGAAGCCGGATGTCACGATCAGGGACATCGCCGTGCTGTTCAGGGACATGCCCCTCATCGACGGGATACAGGAGACCATAGCCTGCCTGAAGGCCAACGGCATCCGCACGGTGATTATCAGCGGAGGGATCAACCTCGCCGCGGAGATGCTCGCCAGGGAATTCGGATTCGATGATTACATCGCGGACGAGATCCTCGCATACGATGACGGGAGACTCACCGGCGAAGGCAAGATGAACGTGGACCTGAGGGACAAGGGTATCAACGTGAGACAGTACATCGAGAAGTATGGTACCACCATGGAGAGGACCGTCTCCGTCGGTAACTCGTTCACGGACATCCCCATGTTCAAGAACAGCGGAATGTCCATCGCGTTCAACCCAACCGACCCATACACCCAGGAGGCCGCCACACATACGGTGTTCTCGGAGAACATCGCGGACATCCTGGACTTCATAATGGACCAGAACGGGGAATGATGGAAGATCCTGTCCGGGTGAAAGGTCCCGGACAGGATTCATGTTTTCAAACAGTATCTTGAGACCGTTCATATCGGGACGGGATCACTCGTCCTCGTAATCATCGTCATCATCATCGAAGACGAAGTCGTCGTAGTCCTCATCATCCTCGTCCAGGTCCAGGACCTCGTACCTCTTCTTCCTGATCTTACCGTAGACCCTGGTGATGTCCCTGGCCTCTGCGGCACCCCTCTTCACGAGGCTGTGCTTGGTCTTGATCGCGTGGATCAGGCAGTCGAAGTCCTCGAACTCCAGCTGTGTGCCCACCACGAACTCGTCGTCGGGCTCCGCCTCGACCCTGAGGGAATACGTCTTCCTGTCGTCATTGACGGAGACCTTGATGCTGAGGATGTCGAACTGCTTCACCCACAGCTTCTTGACGTTGGTGGCGAGGACCTTCTTCTTGGTGGTACCCTCCTTAACATCGATGTGTGTGACACAGACCCTCCTGCCGTCGTCGAGGAAGAACTCGTCCTCTATGGCGATGACATCGTTACTCTCGATGGTGGTCTTGGTGACCTCGGACACGTCACCGTCACTGAAAACGACCGGGACCTCCAGGAGCTCGGGGATCTTGATGGTCTCGGATGTGACACGTCCGCATCCGTTGCATTTGAAGGTACCTTCGATGGTGGCCTTGCCCATCCTCCCCTTGAGGATCTGGTGCTCGGTCTCGTCGTCGCAGACGGGGCACTCATAGAATATTGTGTCAGGCATTGATCTCTCAATCATTACAATCACCTTTCCGTCACGAACGGGAAATCATGCCCCGGGATGACTACATCGGCGTACTCCCTAATCTTCTTAATACTTTCCAACGCGAGCCTGCGGTCCGTGTTGAGTGTCGGAGGAAGGTTGCGGGTGAAGTTGCCCTCCAACGGTACGGCATCCCCGGCGCACACGTAGTGCCTGTCCGCATCGATGAACACGCTCATCTCCTCGGTGCAGTGACCGGGAGTGTACACGAGTCTGACACCCTCGGTCAGTTTGAAATCGTCGCTCTCGATGATCCTCGCCCCGGGAATCTCCGTCTTCCCGCCCTTGTGGACATACACCCGGGCATTGGGATAGAACGGGATGTTTCCGATGTGGTCGCTGTGGGTGTGGGTGAGCACCACCATGTCGACATCCTTCGGCAGGACACCGATCTGCTTGAAAGAGGATTTGATCATCGGCAGCATGTGCTCGGTGCTGGGGTCCACCACGATCGTATGACCGGGTGTACGGATTAGTACGGACGTGGAGTGGGCACTCAGGACGTTTCCGTCGTCATCACGCTCCAGGTCCCCCACACAGAGGATGTCGAGTTGGATCATGTGCCGATGATTGTTTTACCTCGTTTAATGCGGTTACGGTTCGGTTACCGATCCGTCGATTGATTCCTCGTCCTTCACTATCTTTTCCGGAGGTGTGAAGTCCACCCCTCCCAGGTTCGTGGACTCATCCGCATGGAATATCACATACGGACGACCATCCACCTCCGTGATATCAGCGGTGACACCATAGACATTTCTGATGTTGTCCTGAGTGACCACCTCTTCAGAAGTTCCGTCCATGAGGACATGTCCCCTGGAGAACAGGATAATCCTGTCCGAGAACCTAGAAGCGATGTTGAGGTCGTGACAGATCACGATCACAATAATTCCTTTGGAGTGGGCGATGTCACGGAGCATCTTCATCACATAGATCTGATGATAGATGTCCAGATTCGATGTGGGTTCGTCCAACATCAGGATCTCCGGCTCCTGGGCAAGACCTCTGGCGATCATGACCTTCTGGTGCTGTCCGGCGGACAGCTCATCGAAGTTCCTCATTGCCAGGTCGGTGATGTCCAGCATCTGCAGACAGTTGGCTGCGATCTGAAGATCCTTCTCGGCGGTCGTGTATCCGCTGTGGGGATACCTTCCCATCAGGACTGTGTCCATAACGGTCATGGAGAAAGTCTCGTTGGATGCCTGAGGAACATAGGCGATCTTCTTGGCGATGCTCTTGTAATCCATCTTCTGGACGTCCTCTCCGTCGAGATAGACAACTCCCTCTGACGGAGCGAGGATCCTGTTGATGGTGTACATGAAAGTGGATTTTCCAACTCCGTTAGGTCCGAGGATAGTCACCAGGCCCGGCTCATCGATGTTAATGTTCACACCGGACCAAATCTTGTGATCTCCATAACTGACGCCGAGGTTCTCGGCCTTGATTGTCATCGACATTTCACCACACCTCCTTCTTCTGCCTCAGGACAAGGAACAGGAACACAGGTCCACCGATGATGGCTGTGACGATTCCGATGGGCAGATCGAACGGAACCAGATAGTGTGCGACGGTATCGGAGAACAACATCAGACCTGCTCCCATCAATGCGGAAGCGGGAATCAGATATCTGTTATCGGAACCGATGAAGATACGTGCGATATGCGGTGCGACCAGTCCGACGAATCCGATGATTCCGGTGTAACTCACCACTCCGGCTGCAACAACGGAGATGACGATCAGAGAGATCACACGGATCCTGTCGACATCGATACCGAGACTCTTCGCATAGGAATCACCAGAGTTCATGGCGTTGAAGGTCTTACTCATAATCATGATGACGATCGTTCCCAGAAGGACCAAGATGAACATCATCGGAAGATCGTTCCAGGTACAGGATGTGATGCTTCCCGTGGTCCAGGACAGAACCTGCTGCGAGGAGTTCGGATCGGCGACCAGCATAAAGTACTGCTGAACGGCATTGAAGATGTACATCAGGGATGTACCTGCGAGGATCATCATCGCGGGCGAGGGTTTCCTGAACCTCGACAGCATGAGGATGACGAGTGCAGGAATCATTCCGAACACGAACGCGTTGACAACGATTCCAAGGTCTCCGGGGAGGATGAATATTCCCAGCGTGATTGCGATGGTGGCACCGAAAGCGGCTCCCGAGGAGATACCGGTAGTGTAAGGATCTGCAAGGGGATTCTTCAGCATACTCTGCATTGCTGCTCCAGTAACGGCAAGACCGACACCGACAATGACTGCAGAGAGGATACGGGGCAGACGCTGATTCCAAACGACGGAATTAGTGATGGGATCATCGCACCAACCGAGTGTTCCACCAGTAATGGCATTGTAGATATGATCGATCAGCGCAGCATAGACATCCACAATGGAAACGGAATAGCTTCCAACCCCCAAGTCTATTCCGGCTAACAATATGAACAGGCCCAGGAAAGCCAGGAGGAAGAGGAAACGTGTGTACTTATACGCCTTGTAATTGGATATCACATGCTCAGTTTTGGACTCCCCCTTATGGGAGTTGTCATGAACATGACTAAGCGTCGTCCCTTTGATCTCAAGACGACTCTTCAAAGATTGCAAGATTTGTCTGCTAGTAGCCAAAATATATCACCGGCCATTCAATCTGTCAAATAAGCGGCAATGGTCCCACGTTCCGATGAAATCTCCAATCTCTCAACCGTACACATATCACCTATGTAATACGTGTAAACCGAACCTCCATAGGATGCGGTCCATACGGAGACCGTACGACCTTCCACAGATTCGGTTCCCAGAAGAGAGAATATCGTCCTATCGGGAGCATCATCCGTTCCGAAGATGATCCCGAACTCCATCGTTTCCTCCTTACCATTCAGATCGGCCATGGTCAATGTGAACTGGTATGTGCGATATGTATCGGATTCCGGAGTGTACTTCGAAACACCGACCCCATCGTAATCGACCCCATCCAAAGTCGCATCCACCACATAACTATGGCTCACATCGTATGGATCATCATTCCCGATTACCGTGATTAACAGAAAAGTGGAGATGGAGCCCACAGCGAGTATTATCACGAATATCGCCACAAACCACCTGCCATCGACTTCCATTCTATCCACCTGTTTAATGTGTGGAGGGGTTGCCCCCTCCGGGAACCATCAGTTAAGACGGTTCATGATGTTCTTGGGGTTATCCTCACCTGCGTACAGGAGGTTCATGCAGTCGAAGCACCACTCATAGGGCCTTCCATCCTCACCGTACTGAGTAGATACTCCATCGCCATCGATGTCGTAAATTCCAAGCCACTGACAGTACTCGTTGACCTTCTGCTCCAAGTAGTCGAGGTTGAAATCAGAGATGACATCGCTGTAGAAGTAGTATCCAAGGATGATCTGTCCGAGAGGCTCGGAAGCTCCAGAGAGGAACGAGTAACCAGATAAGAAGAAGTCGGCCCCATTGTCTCCGCCGAGTGCAGGCCCGATAATTGCCATCCACTTGTCATAAAGGTTCTTCATTCCATTATAACTAGCCTGATCCACACCACTGGATCCCTTGGCATCGTTATCCTCGATCTGGAAGGGTGTTCCGACGAGTCCGACCAGAATGTCGAGATCATAGTTCTTCACGAGCTGGGAGATAACCTCGTTATCGATGGCGTTTCCGTGTCCTCCGGTAGCTGCACCATGCATGTACTCCTTGGTGACGTCACCGATCCCGAGCTTAAGCGAGTTGTTGTACTCCCCGGTGTAGGTTCCGAGGATCTGGAGAGGATCGGTGTAGGCGTAGACGGTGGATACGTTCGGACGCTCACTCTCGGGGACCTTGGCAACAGCCTGCTTCACATGATTCTCGATGTCGTCATACCAGGCCTGAAACTCATAAGCTCTCTCCATCTCCTTCACACCATCAGAGTCATCAACATCGAGGATGTAAGCCAGAGTAAGAAGTCCAGGCATGGTTCCACCATACTCCCATGTAGGAAGACGAAGAACCTGCACTCCGGAACCTGCGAGAGACTCCTCCATGTTGGGTCCGTAGCTGTCGTCTCCACAGAGGACGATCATATGTCCGCCGTTATCCTTGGAAGCCTGAGAAATCAGCTCAAGGGTAGGTGTGGCTGCGATACCGACATTGACAAGCTCGCGACCGTTATCCTTCTCGAGCTGTGCAAGGAGTCCCTCATACTGAGGCTTGTACTTTCCAGTATCGGGCCTCATGTCAGTTCCGTAGAGAAGGTCGGGGTTCAGGATAAGAACATTATCGAGAGGGGGACAAATCAGGGTGATGAGCATCCTGTCGTCGACACTCATATCGAACTTGGCCATCTTTAGGTTTGCATTCAGATAGTACACGTACTTTATCTCGTCCCACTCTTCAGCGAGCATCTTCTTGAGATAGGTCACATCGTCCTCGGTGATCTTTCCATCACCGTTGGCGTCGGCCATATAGTACTTGCTGTAATCGACGTCTCCCTTGGAGAGCAGATTCTGAATGTATGTCACATCTTTCTGATCAAGATAATCATCGAGGTTGGCATTCCCCATGATCATCAGATTGGTCGGATAGCTGTCCGCCAGTTTATCGGAACCCGAACCTCCGTCGTCCTTCAGAACGACGAACGCTGCGGCTGCAACGATGACCACGGCAATCACTCCGACGACTGCGATCATTTTCTTGTCCATTCAATCACTCCGAATCGCCCATTTTGGCTTTGTTTTGGACAAAAACCGCAGGGTGTTCAACTTTGGGTAACACGTTTTATTATTTCAATCATACTGCAAACATCCGAATTTAAAATTAGTAATACTCAGTTCATTTATCAGCACAAATAAAGAACGAATACGGCAAATAAACCGTCTTTCCATCGATATCTATGCGATATGAATCCCTTCCATCAGTATCGAGAGTAACACTCTGGACACCCATCTCGATAAGGAGGTCCACATCCCACTGGGGGCGACGCTGCCTGCTCAGCGGAAGGTCTCTAGCTATGTCCCTGATGATGTTAACGTCCACATTTCCGAGGTGAGTGTGTTGATTGCGTTGGGAGTTGATCTTCTCCGCCTTCGCATAGTCCTTGTCATAAAGGTAAAGATAGTGATTACCATCGAAAACCATCAACTTACCACCTTCACGAAGGACCCTCATCCATTCACGATACGCCCTCTCGGGATCCTCGAGATTCCATATGAGATTCCTGGAAATCACCAGATCAAAGGACTCGTCCTCGAAATCGAGGTTCTGTGCATCCATCCTGAAAAACTCGGCCTCCACACCGACAGCTTTGCAATTAGCCGCTGCCTCGTCAAGCATTGCCTGTGTGCAATCCACTGCGGTGACCTTGTGTCCCTCACGTCCGAGAATGACCGGAAAGAATCCTGGACCCGTTCCGACATCCAGAACCTTGAGGGGCCCATCGGAATCTAAGTGACTGTTGATGATGTTCAACCAATGTATGAAACGTCCAGACTCGATCGTATCCATGACCGATGCGGAATATCCCCCTGCTCTCATCGTCCAATAGTCCTTTATATCCTCGAGATGGCTTTTCATCGCGAGGTCATAGTAACATCTTTTTGAAAAAGGTATGCAACAACACTCCGATCGATCTTTTTTCTTGTAATAACAGAAGGAAGCGTACGGGTCGTGCCTCACCAACCATCTGGAATACGTTCATCAATGGAGTCAACCAAGACGGTATCGAATCCTATGGGTTCGGATACGATGACGGGTACGTTTAGATCCTGGAAACCGACCAGGCCGTTATCGGAGAATCCCAACTCGGAAGATAGACAGTCTGCAACCGTATCCTTCAGGAAGACCATAGGTGCAATGACAACGGATGATGCACCCTCAGAGACCAATTCACAGATCGCCTCTCCTATTCCGACATCGCCATGCTTCATGGAACATGATGACACCCTGCTGAATCCCCTGGATCTGAACGATGAAACAACCCTCTCGGCCATTCTCCGATTAGATGAGTTTCTGGAACCCCGGGCCAAGACCAGGATGCCACTGTCGGGATCCGCTCCCGCATCGATAGCACGATCGCATACGATGTCCAAAACCCTCGGATCCTCACCGAATGCGGTCATGAACCTCATAGTTACATTCCTGTCTCCCACATACGTATATGAACAGGAATTGTCCGGCATCCCCAAACGTTCGGGCATCAGACGGACGGTGAGTCTCCCCTCCGCAACAGTCAGGGGAAAGACCATGACCGAATCCACACCGGACTCCGCCAGGGAAGCCATGACCTCTTCCGGCCCAGGATGACCATCGAGGAAAGCAGCATATACGTTATGATGGCCCCTCGAAACAAGACCCTCGATCAACCTGTAGGCCAATTCGGCATGCTTCACGGTGTGTGACAACAGCATGATCGCATACGACGTTCCTATAGCCCCCTGAACTTTGTCCACAATGTATTCTACTATGGTATATTATAACCTTAGTAAGTATGCCTTTAGTATGTTTTATATTAAAAATTGTATTACTGAGGCCCATGATTGAGAATACCTTCCCACCTGAACTGGTGCGCAGCCTCAGCAGGATGATCTACGGCCATGAAACTTGGCTCGAGAATCCCAGAAGGGAGAACGGCAAGATCATCATCGACGGTATGTATGGACACCGTCTCGAGAACGACAGGGCCATGCCCCTCTGCTACGCCAACATCTCGATCTTCAACGACAAAGGATACTCCGATGTCGAATACGAACTATATGAGGAGGACAACTGCCGCCGTCTGAGGTTCGATGATGATGGATCGGACATAATCACGGTCTATTACGACTCCGTCAACATCCCCTGGATCCAGAACGATGATGGATGGGCTATGGGTGTGAAAAGGGACTTCTCTAACGTCAAATACGCCGCGGCGTTCAACCTCATCGCTAAGAGGATCATCTCCAAGGATGGGAACCCAGGCAACGTCGTGAACTCCACCCTAGAGGTCATGCCCAGCACCGTGGCACCCAAGGTCGGGGAGACGGTCAAGGTGCAGATCCTCTACGAGGGCAACCCCCTGCCCAACATGAAAGCACTCGTTTACAGGAGAGGTGCAGAGGATTTCATCAAATACACCACGGACTCCGATGGAAGGTTCGAGTTCGATATCGATGAACCTGGTATGTGGACGATCATCGCCAAACATGCGGACCCCTCCAAGTGCGTCGAAGATGAGTACGATGAGGCCGTGTACGAGGCAACTCTCACAATGGAGACGGCCTGATGCTGAAGATCATCTCCACGGGAAAAGGCGGAGTCGGAAAGACCACCACCCTGTCCACACTGGCATCCATGCTCGAACGCGGTGGAAAGAAGGACATCGTCTTCGACACAGACCCCAGCATGAAC